>JAIECC010000007.1 GCA_029068665.1 Lachnospiraceae bacterium | reverse complement strand
TTTCTCAGAAAGCATATTTTCGTTTTGAAGCCTATCACCAAACTTATATACATTTTCCGTAAGTATCATGTTTCTTATTCTATCAGCAGTCCGCTGTCCCAAACTTTCTTCTTCCATATACTCATTTCCTTTCTGACAAGCAATACAATCTATATGCCTTAATTTACTGAAACAAGTATATCATTAAATCGTCAAGCATGTAAATGGTAACCTCTAATCCAACATCAATGCAAGCCCTTTTGAGCAAGCTCAAGTGCTTGGCTCCCCCGCCATGCACCTCGCCTTACGGCTCGGTCCACTTCACTTCCCTTTCTGGCTCCCGCCATGCACCTCGCTCCACTTTGTTTCGCTCGGTCACGGGCTTCGCCCTATCATGTCCAACATCAATGCAAGCCCTTTTGAGCAAGCTCAAGTGCTTGCATTGATGTCAGACATGGCATGGCTCATGCTAAACTGCAAACTGACTATTATACAAATTGTAGTAGAAGCCTTGCTGGTTCAGGAGTTCTTCGTGGCTTCCCTGTTCGATTATGTTGCCGTCTTTCATTACCAAGATAATGTCTGCTTCCTGTATGGTGGACAAACGGTGGGCTACAATAAAGCTGGTCCGTCCTTCCATTAATTTATTAAATGCCTTCTGAATACGGATTTCCGTTCTGGTATCAATGGAGGAAGTTGCTTCGTCTAAAATCAGCATTGGCGGTCTGCAAAGCATGACTCTGGCAATGCACAGCAGCTGTTTTTGTCCCTGAGACAAACTATCGCTGCCTTCATTTATCATGGTATCATAGCCCTGTGGCAGCCGCTTGATAAAGCTATGGGCATGAGACAGTCTGGCTGCCTCCATGATTTCTTCTTCCGTAGCATCCGATCTGCCCATGGCAATATTTTCCCGGACGGTTCCGGTCTTCAGCCAGGTTTCCTGCAATACCATTCCATAGGAATCCCGCAGACTGGTTCGGGTCACATTCCGAATATCCTGTCCTTCTACAAGAATCCTGCCTTCATTTACATCATAGAACCGCATTAACAGGTTGATTAATGTTGTCTTTCCACATCCGGTAGGTCCTACAATGGCAATCCGCTGGCCTGCCCTGACCTTTAGATTCACATGCTGCAGCAGGGTCTGCTCCGGTACATACGAAAAGGATACATCCTCAATTCCAACATTTCCTTCTACATGTTCCAGTACAACTGCATCTGCTGCATCCGGAAGCTGTGGCTCTTCGTCAATCAATTCAAAGATTCTGGCAGCACAGGCAAGAGCATTCTGCAATTCGGTAATAACACCGGATATTTCATTAAACGGCTTGGTATACTGGTTTGCATAGCCTAAGAAGGTAGTCAGCTGACCAACAGAAATACCAGTAATACCACCATGAATGGCAACAATTGCACCGGCAATTCCAACACCGGCATAAACCAGACTGTTGACAAAGCGGGTAGCCGGATTGGTAATGGAGGAAAAGAAAATCGCTTTCAAAGAACTCTGTTTTAAGCGCTCATTCACTTCATCAAAGGTCTCCATAGAGGCCGCTTCCCGGTTATAGGCCTGTACCACCTTCAGATTCCCAATCATTTCATCAATAAATCCGGTTTGTTCTCCTCTGGTCTCTGACTGCTTCTGAAACATATGATAGGTCTTTTTCGCGATAAAAGCAGCCACAAACAAAGATATCGGTGTAATGCACACTACCACCAATGTAACACCGGGATGAATAGTCAGCATGGAAATCAGGGTTCCCAATATGGTAACAATGCTGGTAAACAGCTGGGTAAAGCCCATTAATAATCCATCTGCAAACTGGTCTACATCTGCAATGATCCGGCTGACAATTTCCCCGCTGGTATGGCTGTCCAGATACTTCAATGGCAGCTGCTCCATTTTGTCAAAGGCATCCCGCCGTACATCCCGGACAATGCAATAGGTCATCTTGTTGTTGCAGATATTCATAATCCACTGCGCCAGTGCCGTAATACCAATACAGATTCCCATGGTCGTTATGATTTGAAGGATTGCGGAAAAATCCACCTTCCCCGGCTTCAGAATGAAGTCTACCGCATTACCGGTAAGAATTGGGATATATAAGGTCAGGGCAACGCTGATAAAGGACATTACAATGGAAATAATTAAAAAGAACCAGTAACGTCTTAAATAACGCATTAATTTCTTCAAGGTTCCGGCAGAACCCTTGCCACCAGACTGCTTCATGCTCCCTGCACCTCCTTCTTGAACTGAGAATGATAAATCTCCTGATAAACTTCGCAGTTCTTTAATAATTCCTCATGGGTACCAATACCGGTCACTTCACCGTCATCCAGTACCACAATCCGGTCCGCATGCTGGATGGAAGCCGTCCGCTGGGATACGATAAATATCGTAGGTTTTTGCTCCATTTCCTGCAAGGCCTTCCGAAGCTTTGCATCTGTTGCATAGTCCAGTGCAGAGGTGCTGTCGTCCAGAATCAGGATTTCCGGCTCCCGTACCAAAGCTCTGGCAATGGTCAGCCGCTGCCGCTGTCCGCCGGACAGGTTCTTTCCTCCTTGGGAAATCATGGCATCCAGCCCTCCATCCTTTTGTTTTACTACCTCTAATGCCTGGGCAGTTTCCAGTGCCTTATAAAGAGCCGGGTCTTCCGCCTCTGCATTTCCCCATAGCAGATTTTCCCGGATACTTCCCTTGAACAATACTGCCTTTTGCATAACAATACCGATTTTATTGCGTAATTGTTCCTTTGGATAAGCCCTTACGTCAACACCATCCACCAGAACCTGTCCCTTTGTTGCATCGTAGAATCTTGGCAGTAAATGAATAAAGGTGGTCTTTCCGGAACCGGTACCTCCAATGATGCCAATGGTTTCTCCCCGCCTTACCTGTAGATTCAAATGACTCAGCGCCTCATCTCCGGCATTCTTATATGCAAAGGAAACATCCTGAAAGTCTACGATGATCTCCCCGCTGGTATCCTCCTCCACCGGTTCCTCCGGAAAGCTCTGGCTGGTTTCCATTTCGAATACAGACTGAATCCGGTTTCCACAGGCAACGGCTTTGGTAATGGTAATGATCAGATTCGCCAGCTTTACCAGTTCTACCAGAATCTGATTCATGTAGTTAATCAATGCCACCACTTCACCCTGGGTCAGAACCCCCGTATCCACCTGAATGGCTCCGGTCCAAATCAAGGCAATCACAGCCGCATTTACAATGATAAAGGTAACCGGATTCATAAAAGCAGAGATACGCCCTACGATTAATTGCAGCTTTGTCAAATCCTCATTATTCAGATGAAATCGGTTCCGCTCCTCTTCTTCCTGATTAAATGCCCGAATGACCCGGACACCGGTAAGATTCTCCCGGGTAATGCCAAGAACCTTGTCCACTCCCTCCTGTACCTTACGGAATCTTGGAATACTGATCAGCATAATACCAAATACCACAATGGATAATAAAGGAATGGCAACTACAAAAATAAGTGCCGCCTTCCAGTCAATGGTAAACGCCATAATCATGGCACCAAATACAATAAATGGAGAACGGAGAAACAGACGGAGTACCATATTTACCCCATTCTGCACCTGATTCATGTCACTGGTCATCCTTGTAATCAGGGTCGCCGTTCCTGCTTCATCGATTTCAGAAAAAGAGAAGTTTTGAATATGACGGAATAAGGCATGCTTCAGCTTTGCAGCAAAACCTACAGCGGCCTTTGCTGCAAAGTATTGTGCCGTCAGAGAACAGGTCAGTCCGATAACTGCCAGAAACAGCAGAATTCCTGCCATTTTCCAGATATAGGGCATGTCCTGTCCGGCAATTCCAACATCCATAATAGCCGCCATTACCAATGGTACAAAAAGCTCGAAGGAAGCTTCCAGCATCTTGAATAATGGTGCCAGAATGCTTTCCTTCTTATAATCTTTTAGGTAAATCAATAACTTTTTCACGATGGTCTCCTGTCTGTCTTACCAATATAATCATTGTCATGTATGTTGTGGAATCCTGTTCCATTTATTCCAGATTTTGCTATACTGCATAAATATCGTGGATAGTATAGCAGATTTAAACCAATTCTGCAATTCTGGTAACTCCAACATAGATTTCAGAAATTTTGTACCAGGTCCGATAATCCACCACCCCGGTCTGCGGCAGCTTAAATACCTTCTGGAACACCTTTACTGCCTCTTCCGTCCGTGGTCCATAGATTCCATCTACTGCAATCTTCGGAATCGCCGGATAATTATTCGAAATCCGGTTCAACTGTTCCTGAATGGTACGCACCGCATCACCGGAGGAACCATTCTGCAGGGAATCTCCCGGCCAGGATAACGGCACACCGGATACAGCAGTGGCATTATTAATATATATGGTATCTCCATAATAGTTTTTCAGAATCTGGATGGCAGAATAGTTCTTATCAGCCAGATATTTACTGCCCCACTGACTCATCCAGTTCGGACAGGTCACCCGTTTTCCGTCACAATACTGGGTCAAAATCGGCTGCTTTACATTTGGTCTGGACAGATAAGAGGTATAGAGCCGGTCAACCACTGCATCAATACTTTCATAGCTGGATTTTCCGTATACCCACTTATGGTCATAAGCGGTAGAACTGGTAATGGTAAAGCTGTAGCCTTTATTCCGATACCATTCTGTGTAAACCCGATTCAGGGTAAAAGACATAATCGCCAGTACATTTGCTTCGATACAGGCTTCCGGCCAGGTGGAATAGATTTCGCAGGAAGCCACATTCTTAATATAATCCTTATAACGTATATAATAGTTTTCAGCAGTAGAATCCGTAGGGGCGCCATCATGGACTACAATATATTCCGGCACAACTACCTGATTCAAAACAATTTCTCCGGATTCATTGGTTGGTTTGATTTCTTCCTCCGGTATCTTAGGCGGGAATTCCTCCCACAAGGTATGCCCCGAAATCACCGTAGGGTTATATTCTTCCTGTGTGCCTTCTGTGGGCTGCATGGCAGCAAACTGTATGGCTGTTTCATTGGAAAAAATCTGTACACCGGAAAAAAATCGTTCCTCAAATCCGGGTGCAGTGACTCGGATATTATATTCCGCATAAGGCTGATTATCCGTAGGCTCCATGGAATATTCCAAAGGCGGAGCGTCCAGACTGATTTCTTCCGTCATTCCATTGGCATCTGTTTCCACTTCTTCCAGTACTCCTCCACCGCCTCCGGTATTGGATATGGAAATGCGTGCATTGGCAATGGGAATCCGTCCCAATGCCGAATTGATTTCAAACCGGATTCGCCCCTGTTCGGCAGCACCGGAAGCAGGCGAAGTGGTTTGTGAAGGTGTTCGTGTAATATCCATAGACTGTTTTCACCAAATATCGTTTGGAACTAGTATATGCAAAATATGGTAAGGTATGTTAATATCCTGTAAAATAAATGAATTTAAAACAAAAAAGTACCGGATTCAATCTCCGATACTTATAGCAGTTCGTAGGGGAATCGAACCCCTGTTTTCGCCGTGAGAGGGCGACGTCTTAGCCGCTTGACCAACGAACCATATTACTTGCTTTCTGCGACTTTGTTAGTATAACAAAGAGCCTAGCAAAAAGCAAGCACTTTTTTTAATTTTGTCAAATTTCCTGTTATATCTGCCTGAAACTGCCACAGGGTATTTACTCAATGGTATTCACTGCACCAAGGAAAACTGGCAGCCCGGTTTCTGTATCAACAATCGCGTATACAAATGGACGATTCAGATATACTCTGGGCGGTTCTGTCACATCCATTTCAACATCGGACGCTTTTGACATTTCAACTGCAGTAACGGCCGCCGCCTTGGTTCCTGCCCGGTCTACCTGAATATGAGTTTTGTGAAGCACCCGGCTGATGTACAGATCGGTTTCCGCCATATTACTGAAATCCGCCCCTGGTTCAAAGGCATCCTCCATCCCCATGGAAGAAAGGGCATCCTTCAGTTCTGTATCATAGTCATATGTGAATTCCGGTATCTCTACCAGAACCTCCTGATACATCCGATTATCATATAGAGCAAGAAAATCTTCTCCATTTAAGGAAGCAATGTAATCCTCCACCCGGATACCTTCCTCCGGCAAAAGTGCCAGAAAGGCATAATCACCGCCTTTGTAATTTTTAACAAATCCTGTCACATGCTCGCCGGCAATGTACTGGGTCTCTGTACTTCTTAACATCGTCACCGTTTCTTCATTTCCCAGATAATCAGTGAAAGTGCCGGCTTCATTGATCCGCTTCTCTTCATAAGAGTTTTCCCACTCTCCCTCAAAAGCAAGGGCATTAATCAGATACAGCTCCGCTCCTTCGGGAATCTCCGTCAAAAGCTGTGGAATCATGCCATTGGTATTCACATCCACCCATTGATTGATATCTGCTACCGTATCCGTGTCAAAATCCGCCTGAAAAATATCTGCATTGTAATAGTTCCGGTCTGTCTGCAGAAAGTCTTCCTTTACCTGAAGCTCAGGTTCATCCTTTAGCCAGATGGAATTTGCAAGATGAAAGGTAACGTCCTTTGTGGCAGTCAGTCTGTTATGATAGGTGTACATATATTCATTAAAGGAATGGATTTCCATACCGCCGCACAGAACCTCCTCCATTTCCGCAAGGGTCTGTCCATTGGCACCGTTGGCAGTCATAGCTAAGGCAGAAAGCACCGATTCCGGAGAAATCAGAATATTCTTTCCTGCATTCACATCCTCTGCTGAACTTTGCTGAAATAATGCAAAGGAAAAATCCGCAGCAGCCAGACGGAAGGTATCATCCAGTTCCCGGTTTGTAACCGATTCTGCATTCAAATCCTTTGTTAAATTTTCTGCCTGTGTCTGTACGGTAGTTCCCCTGCAGGCAAAAAGGGAAAGGGTGGCTGCGACAATCAGGGTAACACCGGTCACTCGCTTTATAATTCTATTCGTTTTATGCTTCATTCCTTATCCTCCTCTGAAATACTATCACATATATAGTGGGATGAACGAGGCATTTTGTTGCAATAAATTAAGGTTCATCTGCGTTTCCTGCTACCGCGTCTTCCGGCGCATGAGCATCCCAAAGAAGACACGCTTTCGCTCTACCCAGCACGTAATGGTACATAAGGCTGTAAAGAACACAGCCTAAGTACCAACGTGCTTCAACGGTCTTCTTTGGGATGCTCATGCCTCGGAAAACGCTGTCCGGACTGGTGCAGATTCATAATTCGACATTGCTTTAGATTTGTATATCATTCAGATGGTAAATGTCACATTGTATGCACCTCTGCTTCGTTTCGGTATATACTTTTTCGTCAGAACCGAAACTTACTGTTTGCGTTTTCAGGCAGGTTCCATTGAATGTTCTGCTGTGCAGTCTGAATACCATTGGACTGCTGAATTTTCATATTAAAAATCAATGTTGCGTTATAGAACTGCACCTGCCTTAACAGCGGCTGGCGATGATAAACAGGTTTCACGAAGACCTTAGAAGCACGTCGGTACTTAGGTGCGGTATTTTCGCACCTTATGTACCGCTACGTGCTGGCAGGAGCGAAAGCGTGTCTTCGTGAAACCTGTTTATCATCACCAGTCGCGGTAACCAGTAACAGTAAGATGACCAATGATTATTGAACCATGTAATCAAACAAACTATACTGGTCAGAATCCGGTATATCATTCAACAGCCCAAGCTGTGTGAATTTTTCTATGGTAGACTTTCCAATCTTTGCCATATCCCGCAGATTATCCTTGGAAGAAAATCCGCCTTTTTTCAAGGCTTCCGCTGCCGCCTCCTGTACCTGAGCCGCAGCCTTGCCTCCCAGTCCTTCGATACTGCACAAGGCAGGCATGATTTTACCGTCAATAATCAGGAACCGTTCCGCATCTGCCTTATAGATATCAATAGGCAGGAATTCAAAGCCTCTGGCATACATTTCCAGTACCAGACGCATATCCTTTAAGCTGTCTAAATCCTTATTCTTTTTATCCTCGGACTTCTTTATTTCCTCCATGTGGTATTCCAGCTTGGAACGTCCCATACACATGGTTTCATAGTTAAAGGCATCTGCACGAATACTGAAAAATGCCGTATAGTATTCCAGCGGGTAGTTTATCTTGTACCAGGCAATCCTCCATGCCATCATGACATAAGCCGCTGCATGAGCCTTGGGGAACATGTACTTGATCTTCTTACAGGAGCCGATATACCATTCCGGCACATCATGTTTTAACATCTCCTCTTCCCATTCCGGCTTTAAGCCCTTCCCCTTCCGGACACTTTCCATAATGGTAAAGGCAAGTCCCTTTTCCAGTCCCTTATGAATCAAAAATACCATAATATCATCTCGACAGCAGATGGCAGTGGATATGACAGCGGTACCGGACTTAATCAGGTCCTGGGCATTGCCCAGCCATACATCTGTACCATGGGCAAGACCGGCAATCCGCACCAGATCCGAGAACATGGTAGGCTTGGTATCCAAAAGCATCTGCATGGCAAAATCCGTCCCGAATTCCGGAATTCCCAAAGAGCCCAAAGGCACACCGCCGATGTCCTCCGGCGTTATCCCTAAGGCTTCCGTACTCCGAAAGAGAGACATGACCTGCTTATCATCTAATGGAATCTTCTTACAGTCAACTCCCGTCAGAACCTCCAGCCGCCGAATCATGGTAGGATCATCATGTCCCAGTATATCCAGCTTCAACAGATTGTGATCGATGGAATGATATTCAAAATGTGTGGTAATAATCGGTGTATTCTGGTCATTGGCAGGATGCTGGATAGGAGTAAAGGAATAAATCTCTTCATTTTTCGGAAGTACGATCATACCACCGGGATGCTGTCCCGTGGTCCGCTTGACACCGGTACAGCCCAGGGACAGCCGTTCAATCTCACAGCTCCGCTTCCGGATTTCCCGCTCCTCAAAAAACTTCATCGCCATACCATAAGCAGTCTTATCTGCAATGGTACCAATGGTACCGGCACGAAAGGCATGTCCCTTGGTAAATAATTCCTCCGTATACTGATGGGCATTTGCCTGATACTCTCCGGAGAAATTCAAATCAATATCCGGCTCCTTGTCACCTTTAAATCCCAAGAAGGTCTCAAATGGAATATCATGTCCCTCTTTTAATAAAGGCTGACCGCATTTCGGACAATTCTTGTCCGGCATATCACAACCGGAGTTTCCGGAAAATGCCACAACCTCCGGGGAATCAAAGTCCACATAATGACAATTGGGACAGATATAATGGGCAGACAAAGGATTTACCTCCGTAATACCTGCCATGGTAGCCACAAAGGAGGAACCGACGGAACCTCTGGAGCCTACCAGATAGTCATGGTCATTGGAATCCCATACCAGCTTTTGGGCAATAATATACAACACTGCAAAGCCATTGGATATAATGGAATTCAGCTCCCGTTCCAGCCTCTCCACTACTACATCCGGCAAATCCGGTCCATAGATTTCATGGGCTTTGTTATAGCAGATTTCCATTAAGGTCTCATCCGAATTCTCGATAACCGGCGGACATTTATCCGGACGCACCGGCTTAATGTATTCAATCATATCTGCAATCCGGTTGGTGTTAGTGATTACCACTTCTCTTGCCTTGTCCGGTCCCAGATACTCAAACTCCTTCAACATCTCATCGGTTGTCCGGAAGTACAACGGACTTTGATTTTCCACATCCTTAAAGCCCTCAGAGGCCTGAATAATCGCACGATAAATGGAATCCTCCGGGTCCAAGAAATGCACATCGCAGGTAGCCACTACCGGCTTATGGAACTCCTCCCCCAGCTTTATAATCGTACGGTTATTCTCCATGAGATCTTCCATGGATTCCACTGCATAATTATCATCTTCAATCATAAACTGATTATTGCCCAAAGGCTGAATCTCCAGATAATCATAAAAATCCACAATTCTTGTGATTTCCCCGTCATCCGCACCATTTAATATAGCCTGATACAGCTCTCCTGCTTCACAGGCAGAGCCAATGATCAGCCCTTCCCGATACTTATTAATCATACTTTTCGGCATTAATGGGCGGCGGTTAAAATATTCCAGATGGGACATGGAAATCAGGCGGTACAGATTCACCCGTCCCACTTCATTTTTCGCCAGAATAATTCCATGATACCGTCTGGACTTCTTAATATTTTCCGGGGAACCTGCAGCCAGCGAGTTCAACTGGTCCAGATTTTCCACACCCTGCTCCATCAGCATATGTACGAACTTTAAGAACATTTCTGCAGTGGCTTCTGCATCATTCACCGCCCGGTGATGGTTCTCCAGTACGATTTTTAATTCCTTTACCAATCGGTCTAAGGTGAATTTTCCCAAATGGGGCAGCAAAATATGTGCCATACCTAAGGTATCCAGTATGGTATTTTGAAATTCAAGTCCCTGCTTTTTTGCTTCCATTCCGATGAATCCGGTATCAAAGGAAGCATTGTGGGCCACTACAACTGCATCCTTGCAGAAGTCCAGGAAGCGCGGCAGAACCGCTTCGATGTTAGGCTGGTCTGCAACCATTTCGTCCGTGATTCCGGTCAGCTTGGTGATATTATAAGGAATGGGACGTTCCGGATTCACCAGTTGGGAAAACCGGTCCGTTACCCTCCCCTGCTGAATCTTAACGGCTCCAATCTCCGTAATCTTATGGAACTTGGCATTCTTTCCGGTGGTCTCAATATCGAACACCACAAAAGTATCCCAAAAGGTCTGTCCATGAGAGCGAATGATTAGACTTTTTAAATCATCTACAAAATATCCTTCCACTCCATAAATGATTTTGAAATCATCCTTGGAGTCCAACACATGATTGGCAATAGGAAAAGCCTGTACCACACCATGGTCTGTAATCGCAATTCCTTTATGTCCCCATGCCTTTGCACGCTTAATGATCTTACCAATATCCACCACACTGTCCTTATCACTCATTACCGTATGCATATGGAGCTCTACCCGCTTTTCTAAGGACTGATCCGTTCTGGTGGTCCGGAAATCCCCGATTTTCTTGATTCCTACAATGGAGCCCATGGTAACGTCATTGGCAAAGGTATCATAGGATACGATTCCCTTGATGCGATAAAAGCTTCCGCTTTTGAACAAATCCAGAAACACTTCCAGATCATCATTGGATAAAAATACCTTGCCGCTGATGGTGTCAGTAAAGTCCGTAATATGAAAGGTCACTATAGTTTTATTATTCCGGATTTCTCTGGTTTCCAGCTTGATAATCTGACCATGTACCACTACCTCCCCAAGCTCTCCCTGAATATCAGCAATGGAAATGGTTTCTCCCTCACAGTTCCTGCCGTAAAATACCTCCGGGTCCTTAGCAGTATGCAGCGCAGAACGGCGAAAACCGGACTTTCCTTCTGTCTTGGTTCCACCATTCCAATCCCCCCGGTTCCTGCCTGCTTCTCCTGCCTTTGTACTGGCTGTTCCGCCGGATTTTCCGGTACTGTCATTGACCGGCTTTCCTGCTTGTCTGGTACCTTGGGCTGACTGATTCTTTCCTGCCGTCTTGGAATCACCCGGATGCAGTTCCCTGCTGCTCTTATCCACTGCTTCCGAAGCAGCTTCCGGTTGGGAATGCTGGGCAGCCTCTAATGCCCGCAGCTCCTCTATCTGTGCCTGATACTGCTCCTGCTCCTGAATCAGCCGCTTTTCATGGGCTTCCCGTAAGGCTTCCTTATCCTCTTCTTTAAAATTAAATCCAACCTGAACCTCCATACCAAACCGGTCCCGGAACAGGCTGATCAAAAAGCTTTGTATTTCACTGAACCGGCACTTTGCCAAATCCGAATCCGGCATGGGTATGGTGATGACATTGTCATTGATTACCCATGCCTCATCCTTTACCAGCAGGTAATTGATGGGGTCTGTTTCTTTAATCTCATATAACAGACTTTCTGCATATTCTTCAAAGATTTCCTCCAGCCGATACCGCTCTGACAATTGATAGGACAACTGAATATCCACAGTTTTCGTTCCACCAACTGCATTTTTAGCATGAGACAGCAATTCATTTTGAAGCTGTATCACATACTGATGATGAATCAAATGCCGGGAAACCAGATAAAAATGCAGAACTTTTGACCGTCTGCTGAATCGCACACGGTCAATATATACATCATCAAAATATTCCTGAAGAAGCTTAGAAGGATGATAGGCTTCAAATAATTGTAAAATACTGATTTTTCCTTCTTCCATTCCCATTCCTCCCCGGTATCCCCATGACTGAATCTTAAATCACAGCCTCTGCAGCAAAGGGACCTGGTATATTATGCATTCCAATGCTCTAACTCGTCTCTTAATGCCTCCAAAAGCTGAGCCTCCGGAAGCTTTCGTATGATTTCTCCCTTTTTCATCAACAAACCTTCTCCCTTGCCCCCTGCAATTCCCAAGTCTGCCTCTCTTGCTTCACCGGGACCATTTACAATGCATCCCATAACCGCTACCTTGATATTTAAGTGTTCATAATCAGCCGCCAGCTCTTCCACCTGATTTGCCAGACCGATCAGATCAATGGATGTTCTTCCACAGGTCGGACAGGATACCACCTCAATACCGCCGGTACGCAGATTCAGGGTTTTCAGTATCTGCTTTGCTGCAACTACCTCCTGAACCGGATCACCGGTGAGGGAAACCCGAATGGTATCTCCGATTCCCTGATTCAGAATGATTCCAAGTCCCACCGAAGACTTAATGGTACCCCGCATCAGGGTTCCGGCTTCCGTAATGCCTACATGAAGAGGATAGCGGGTCTTTTGTGCCATAAGTTCATGGGCTTTAACACACATCATCACATCTGAAGACTTAATACTGATTACAATCCGGTCATAATCCAGGGCTTCAATCATGTGAACCTTATCCAATGCACTTTCTACGATTCCCTCTGCAGTTACCCCGTGATATTTTTCTACTAATTCCTGTTCCAAAGAACCACTGTTAACGCCTACGCGAATGGGAATCTGCCGCTCCTTTGCCATCTGAACCACAGCCCGTACCTGGTCCGGTCCCCCGATATTTCCCGGATTGATCCGTATCTTATCTGCACCACTTTCCATGGCAAGCAGCGCCAGCCGGTAATCAAAATGAATATCTGCCACAATGGGAATATGAATCTGCTTTTTAATCTCCCCGATGGCTCTGGCTGCCGCCTCATGATTGGCAGTACAGCGGATAATCTGACAGCCTGCCTGCTCCAGTCTGTGAATCTGAGCTACTGTGGCAGGAATATCCTCTGTTTTGGTATTCGTCATGGATTGAATCAGAATTGGATTTCCGCCTCCAATCACCTGATTTCCAATGGAAACTACCTTTGTGCCATTGCGGTATACCGTCTGCTCCATATTCTTATCCTCCTGTAAATTAAACATAATAACTCAGCCATGCCCATTCATAAGTTACCCGAACATACATATCTGCCATATAGAGTGAATTGACTGGTGACTTAAACGAATAGATTCCGTATATCCTTAAAGGTCACCAGAATCATGAAAATAAACAATATTACAAATCCAACAGCATGAACAAAAGCCTCTTTATCCTTAGGAACCGGCTTTCTTGTAATCAATTCCACCAATAAGAATAATAATCTTCCTCCATCCAATGCCGGGAATGGAATCAGATTCATGACACCCAGATTGGCACTGATCAGAATCAAAAAATTAATCACATTTAATATGACGGAAAACAAACCTCCGTCTGCCTTGGCTTCCTCCATGGTTTCATTCATCATATCGGCCACACCTACCACACCGGATACCTGACTCACCCCTACTCTACCGGTAATCAGATATTTCAGACTGACAAAGGTGGTTTTAATCCAGTATCGTAATTCCAGGGCACTGTATTTTATATTGGTAAACAGATTCGCCTTCGTCCGGATATACATATCATTCTCATAATGATACCCGCCGGAAAGTCCTAACTGATACATACCGGCAGTCTCATTATACTTAGGCGTCACCAAAACCGTCTGCTCCACTCCATCCCGCTGAAAGGTAACGGATACCGGCTCATCCGAAGCATAAAACTGCATAAAAATCAATACTTCCCGGAAATCGTAAATCCGACTGCCGTTCAATCGGGTAATCACATCTCCCTCCATGATGCCGGCTTCTTCTGCACCGGAGTCCTCTACTACATAGTTAATCTCTCCTGTCAGATATCCGGCCAGACCGATTAACAACATGGAAGCCAGAAATGCTAACAGGAAATTAAACATGGGACCTCCCAGGATTACTGCAATCCGGGACCAGATTGGCTTATTGGAGAATGCCCGCTCATCCGTACATTCCTCTTCATCCTCCCCAAGCATCATGCAGTATCCACCGATTGGCAGACAACGGAGGGAATACTGGGTATCTCCCCGTTTTGTCTTAAAAATACAGGGACCCATGCCGATGGAAAACTCCGTTACGGCAATACCGGTCCACTTACACATCAGAAAATGTCCCAATTCATGTATCATAATAATGATACCAAACACCAATATAATAAC
>JAIECC010000069.1 GCA_029068665.1 Lachnospiraceae bacterium | reverse complement strand
GTTCCCGGAACCAAAGACGGGAGCCGGCAGATTGTTCCAATGCATTACCGGATCCGCTTTCATTGGAGAAGAGTTTGGAGCAGAGTTTGCAGCAGAGTTTGCAGCAGGATTCTGAAGCAGGACCCACATTTTGGGCTGTCAGTGTTTCCACCAAAGAGCAATTAGAGGTGGTATTAAGAACAGAAAAGGCAGCTCGTATTGATATAGAAACCGAGTGCTTTTCCTTGAAGGAGACAGCGGATGCACTGAACCGGATCCGAAGCACGGGAAAGAAGGGATATCTTAGTCTTCCCCGAATCTTCCGTAGGAATATGGAGAAAGAGCTTTTGGATTATCTGAATTTGCAGGCAGACGGCTATGTGGTTCGTACCTTGGATGAACTGGAATTTCTTCATCATCATGTGCCGGAGGCTCCTGTTACCTGTGATTATAGTGTATATGCCTACAATCGGGAGGCTGTTGCTGTATATGGGCAGTGGAACCGGAAGGGTTCTCTGACCCTGCCTGTAGAACTGAACAAAAAGGAATTACAGGATTTGTTACAAAGTACCCGGGGGAATTTCTGGGAATGGATTGTATATGGCAGACAGCCGGTGATGCTGTCCACCCAATGCACTGTTAAGAATACGGATGCATGCCGGAAGAGTTCCGGATATACCGTACTGAAGAACGGTTTTCAAGATGAATTTCTTGTGCATAGAATTTGTAAGTACTGCTATAATGTGATATATCAGAAGCAGCCGGTCTGTCTGTTTTCCGTTCTGGATGAGTGTAAGACAGACTCCATGATTTATCGTATTATGCTGACCACAGAAAGTGGAGAAGAGACCAGAGAAATCCTGAGCCCTCATGGGACTGTAACCGGAAGCACCGGTCATTATAAGAAAGGAATTGAGTAAGGACCTATGATAACAGTCATTTCCATTGTTGCACAATATATCAGTGTTATATTACTGGCGATTTATGGATGGAGCTGCTTTAGCATCTTTCGCTTGAAGGATAAGGCAATGAAGGATAAGAAGCTGACACAGCAGATTATTCTCATATTCTCCATACACTTTTTATGGTATCTGGTACTATTTCTTCGAATGGAATCCATGAAGATTCTGTTCCTGTATGGTGGAGAGATTTTAGTTGCCGTGTTGTATATGGTATTATATCATCGATATTATCCTCAATCCTCCCGGCTGATGACGAATAATATGTGCTTTTTGCTTTTGCTGGGGTATACCATGCTGACCCGGATTAATTTTAATCTGGCATTCCGGCAGTTTGCCATTTCCACAGTAACCATGCTGATTGTCAGCTTTATTCCGTTGATCATGATTCGTTACCGGAATTTGCGGAATTACTATTTCGTCTATGGTGTTCTGGGAATTCTGGGACTGGCAACCGTATTCATACCGGGAAACGGGATTATTCACGGAATTTCCCAGTATGGTGCCCGGAACTGGCTTGCCATTGATTTTCAGGTAGCGAAAATATCATTGCAGCCTTCGGAATTTGTGAAGATTTTATTCGTATTTTTTGTGGCAAGCATTCTTGCCAAAAGTACAGAGTTCCGGCAAATCGTTATTGCAACCGGCTTTGCTGCTGCACAGATTGGAGTACTGGTGCTGGAAAAGGACTTAGGCGGTGCCTTGATTTTCTTTGTGATTTACGTAACCATGCTTTATATTGCAACCAGGAGACCCCTTTACTTCTTTGGCTGTGTAGGAGGAGTCTGTGTGCTGGGCGGCATTGCTTTTTTGATGTTTAAGCAGCAATTATTCCGGCATGTTCTGGTGCGGATTCAGAATTGGATTAACCCATGGGCAGATATTGATGACAGTGGATATCAGATTGCTCAATCCTTATTTGCCATCGGTTCCGGCGGCTGGTTTGGCTCCGGTCTGGGAAATGGAATGCCGG
>JAIECC010000068.1 GCA_029068665.1 Lachnospiraceae bacterium | reverse complement strand
ATCTTCATCCGATAACACTACTTTTCTCTGGTCAATATAAAGATTAATAACAGGATCAACAGCCTTAAGAATATTTTCAATATATTCCTTTTCTTCAACTAGCTTTTAACTTATATATTTATCATTCGCTTGTCGCACTAAATCATCAATTGTTTGATAAGATAAATAAGTCTCTCTCGCTCTGTTTGCATCAAATCCATGTTTATTGCAATAAAAATCTAAGGTATCATTTTCATCCATAGATATAAACAACTTCATAACATCAGCAAATTTCTCTATGTCTGCTGCATATTCTTTTCTTGAGACATAATGATTACTTTGATTTAGTTTCTTTATGTATTCTTCCCATTCAACGAGTTCCACACATCTACCGGAAATATCATCCTCATTTCCAGACTTTATTCTATTTTTTCTAAATAATCTTTCCAGCAATCCCATTCTATTTCCTTTATTACCTGCCCTTGTGTTTCTCTTTCTTTTTCTGCTGTTTTAATTCAAACTGACGCTGTTTCTCAGCCTCTTTCTGTTCCCGGCTCATCTGCTTACGTTCTGTTTTCAACTGCTCCTGCTGCAGCTTTAATGCCTGCTGGGACTTCGTGCCGATTCCTGTATTCTGGACCTGCTTCCGTACCTCCCGCTGTATCCTTTTGGGATTGCGACTAGCTTCTTTTACATTCGTCTCCATAGCCGGACTAAATCGTAAATGATAATAGTTTTTCAAAACAAAATCATAAAGCTCATAATCCTTTGGCTCTGCACCAAATGTAATCTTGCATACGGATAGTTTCCCCTCCCATACACCTTCCAAAACTCCTACCCAGAATGGTTCCTCAAAAAACACTGTCAGTCCTATTGTTGTCAAGGTTGATTCCTTTGACTTGTTCATAACAATTCCTCCTTAATGCCTGATTGGCTATTGTAATAAACAAAGAATGGACGACCCAAGGAGGGAGGGTTACTTACACCAAAGCGGTGCGACCGGACTACCTACCGGTTCTGCAAGATAACCTTGCGTTGTGTTTTTATCTTTGCCTCTATATAGTACCATATAAATGCTTCAGTTTCTATAGAAATATGGCTGCCTGCTTCTTACAGACTGCCATAGCCAATGATTGCCATATTTGCAAAGAATCTATTACCTCAAATATTCAAATAGATAATAAAAAGGATACTTGCAACAATCCAGACCGTTCCTTTAGCCTGTTACAAACATCCTTTTTAATTCAACTGCTATTCCATTTTGTACGATTTTAAGAGTTATCAAGTATTTTTATATCTTAGTACCACACTTTATGCAAAAATTTGAATCCTCTATAAGAGCTGCACCACAGTTCTTACAAAAACCATGACTTCCATCACCTGCCTGCTCATCTGTAGTCAATGAAACTGCTGCTGTTTCCTTTTTCTTTTCTTCAATCTGTTGTTTCACATCAGCAATTTGGATTTCCAGGTCCTTAATCTTTTCTATCATCTCGCAGAATACTTCTTCCGAATCGTCTTTATGTGTGTTGTAATAGATTTCTCCTATCTGTGCATAAAGTGTTTTTATTTCCTTTGTCAGCGAAGAAACCTTGCTGTTCATGTTTACTATATCATAATTACCCTTTGCTTTCTGTCCCACCCCTTTTGTAAAAGCGGACACTTCATCCATAAAACTCATTTTTTTACCCCTTTCTTCATTTTCTTTTTACTTATAAATACTTTCTATTTTATTGTTACCCTTCTATGATTATATTCAAAAACGCTTTCATAATCAATGAATTATTTTACAGGCATTATTGATGAGTTTATTTATAGACTACAATGTTTTGGTTCCTATAGAAATATAGCAGCCTGCTTCCTACAGACTGCCATGTGCTTATTCATTCATATAACGCTGCAAACTATCTGCAAACCTCCCAATATGCAATCCATCTACAAAGGAATGATGTGCCTGTACGGAAACCGGCATTATAAGCCTTCCATTCCTTTCAACATATTTTCCCCAGTCGAATAAAGGTGTAGCGTTGTCCTTCTTACCGGAATTCGTATGAGATATATGGGTATAGGTTACCCAGGGCATAGGCGAACATTGAAACACATCATTTCCTAATGGTCCTGTAAAATACTCGGTCTGTTCCTCCACCGCCTTGGCTGCTGTCTTGACATATTCCTCCAGGGTATCCTGCATAGGAACATTCACCACTTTAAATAACTCCGTTTCCTGATTCAGATAAGTAAATGCTGTATCGATTTTGTCAAATAATACAATCTTGCCATCTAAAAACCGATAACGGAATTCTTCTATCTCATTTGCACACTTGCAAACAGCATAAACCATTGCGAGGGTAAAAGAATATCCCTGTTCCTTGATTTTATTACGGAAATTGGTAATGTCTAATTCAAAGGTTACACAAAATGCCGGTTCAATGCTGTTTCTAAACACCATACAGTGCATTGCACGTTTCCATGTTTTTTCATCGATTATTTGATAAGAATTAGTCATGTCAATATCCCTCCTTAGGTGTGTGTAAAACTACAGTCTTCAGCACTTTTTATTGCATATATTACTAATTATTTTAATTATAATCAAGTGGTTCTCAAAACAATCAACAAGACCGTGAATAAGATTGATACCAACAGAAGCACATGATATAATCTACTTGCATTATGAATTTGGAGGGATTGGCATGTCCTTTATAGCCTTAATATTAGGAATCGGTTTGGGCGCATTTGCGTTGTTTTTTGGAATATATCATCGGATAAGCTGTAGTATATTATTAAATGCTACGTGCATCGGATATAGAGAGCATTATACAAAAGGTTCAACATATTACTATCCAATCCTTGAATACAAATATAATAATATCAAGTATACAGCCGTTGCTCCTTTTCACGCAGACGGATTTGAAAAACATCAGGATTATGAAATTCGGATTAACCCCAAAAAACCGAATTTTATTTGGCACAGAAAGATGCTAAATACATACATCAGTGTGATTATTTTATGTATGATTCTGATTATGCTAGCATTGTCAGGAGTTTTTGACCGCATGGATTTATAAAGAAACCATCATAGATTTGCTTTTCACTGTTCCACTATCCTAATTTAAATATCAAATGTATATATTTTCCCTTCTTCACAAATGACCTGTATTTTCTGTCCTTCTTGGTTGATTGAAACTATCCATTCCGGTATATG
>JAIECC010000067.1 GCA_029068665.1 Lachnospiraceae bacterium | reverse complement strand
GGGAAATATAAGGATTATAGAAAAATTTTTAATAAGATTCATCCAAAGCTTATAATAGAAGTTGTACATTATAATATGGATTGTATGATAATAAATGAAATTGCAAAAAAAGAAGGGATTCGAACAGTTGAACTGCAGCATGGAAATGTTTTTAGCACCCATATTCCATATCAATATGCCGGTGATATGCCGTTAAAACAACTGCCAGATGAAATCTGGCTGTTATCAGAGTATTGGAAAAAGGATATTCATATGCCGATTGACAGCCGATATTTAATTCCGGTAGGGTTTCCGTATTTCGAGACCCGAATTCAGAAATATCAGGAGAAATATAGGAAAGAGGATAATCAAAAAACAATTCTATTTATTTCTCAGTGGACAATCGGAAAGCAGTTGAGTGAATTTGCAGTTGCTTTTGCGGAACAATGCAGAGACAAAGACTATCGAATATTATATAAGCTTCATCCGGGAGAAGTATTGACATGGAAAGAACAATATACAGCATTAGACCAATGTATGGATATTGAAGTTATAGATAGTCAGGAAACAGATTTATATCAGTTATTTGCACAGAGCAATGTTTTGGTTGGAGTATATTCAACAGCAATTTATGAAGGTCTTGGTTTTGGCTTAGATACTTATATTTGTGATATGCCTCGTGCGGCAGATATGGAAGAATTATATCAAAACGGTTATGCCGTACTGGTAAAAACACCGGAGGAATTGAGAGAGCTTCTTTATAGGGATAGGAAATCGAGTTCAAAAAGACAGGAATTCTGGACAAAGGATTCCTTAAATAACATAAAAAAACAGATTGATCGAATTATGCATGGATAGGAAGACAGTAATGCTTTAGTTAATCTGCAATTCTTTGAAAGTCAGGTATCTGGCTTTCTTTTTTATAAGGAAGAGTATCAATTGTGAAAGTTGCTAATAATAGAGTGTGAAAACACATGTGTTGTAACATTATGAAAAAGCAAGAAATAAATAGAATATTGACCGAAAAATGGAAAAGGTGTATGATGAGACAGTATTATATAGATGGGTGGTGTTAGAATGATGAACAAGTATGATATAGATGAGTCACTAATAGGAAATAGCAAGGATTCCCTTATGACATTCATGTATAAAATGAATAAGAATACCAATGGCATTGTGTTTGTACTGGATGAAGAAGGGAAGTTTCGGGGGGTCATTACAGACGGAGATGTTAAACGTGCATTAATGACCGGTCATACATTAAATGAAATGGCAGAACCTTTTATTAATACAGCATCGATTACTGTTACCACAGAAGAGCCGGAAGCTTCGGTTGAACATAAATTTGCGGGCAAGGTTTGTATCATACCAATCATAGATAAGGAACAAAAGGTAGTTGGTTTTTATAAAAAAGAAGCTTCCATGCCAATCGCTGACCCTCAATTAAATGGAAATGAGCTGAATTATCTGCTGGATGCATTTGTATCTACTTGGATATCCAGCAGTGGATATTATATTAATCGATTTGAAGAGGATTTTTCTGCTTTTTGTGATTCAAAATACGGTGTTGCCGTTTCAAATGGAACAGTTGCACTGCATCTTGCATTAGTTGCATTGGGAATAAAAGCAGGAGATGAAGTGATAGTTCCGGATTTAACATTTGCCGCCACAATTAATGCAGTGCTGCATACAGGTGCTACTCCTGTAATTGTTGATATCGAAGAAAATAGCTGGTGTATTGATCCAAAAGAAATTGAGAAAGCAGTGACACCAAGGACTAAAGCGATTATTCCGGTGCATATATATGGACAACCATGTGATATGGATGCTATTTGCGCGATAGCAAAAGAACACGATTTATATATCATAGAGGATTGTGCTGAAGCACATGGTGCTTTGTACAAGGGGAGGAAAGTCGGTTCATTTGGAGATATTGGATGTTTTTCCTTCTTTGGAAATAAGGTGATTACCACTGGAGAAGGCGGTATGTGTGTTACGAACTCCGAAGAATTGAGCAGTTTAATGCGAAAATTGCGGGATCATGGTATGTCTAAGGAACGTCGTTATTATCACGAGGTAGTTGGTTATAATTATCGAATGACGAACCTGCAGGCTGCCATTGGCGTGGGACAGTTGGAAAAAATTGATACAATATTAAATTGGAGAGAAGAACTGGAAGAAAAATACCGGACTATGCTGGCTGGAATTCCTTCCATTACTTTACAGAGAAAGGACTTGCCGGAAAGAAAAAAAGTGGCATGGCTGGTCAGCATTTTGGTTGAAGCGGATAAGCGGGATACATTTATGGCTGAAATGAAGCAGAGTGGAATCGATTCCAGAGCATTTTTTATACCGCTGAGTCAGATGGACATTTATCGGCCGTATGCCAGAGAATGTAAGGTTAGTAAACAAATTTCCCAGATGGGAATTAATCTGCCAACGAATTATCGTGTGGATGAGGGAATTATCAGAAAAATTGCAGATATTGCAAAGGTATGGTAGAGGAGAGATGTATTTTGAAATTCAGTCACAGAATAGAAATTGATCGGTATCTTGTTTCAGATGAATCAAAAACCTATATTATTGCAGAGGCTGGTGTCAATCATAATGGAAATATGGAAACGGCAAAACAGTTAATTGATGCTGCTGCAGATGCGGGAGTAGATGCAGTAAAATTTCAATCTTTTAAATCAGAAAAACTGGTGTTAAAGGACACATCAAAGGCACCGTATCAAAAAAAGACAACTGCAAAAAATGAAAGCCAGTTGGATATGTTAAAAGCGTTGGAAGTGGGAAAAGAAAATATGCGGATGCTGCAAAGCTATGCAGCTGGCAAGGGATTAACGTTTTTATCAACACCATTTGAACAGGACAGTTTACAGGAATTGTGTGAACTTGATGTTCCGGCTCTGAAAATAGCAGCTACAGATGTGACAAACATTCAATTTCTGCGAGAGGCAGCTAAAACGGGAAAACCCATTATTCTTTCAGCAGGCATGTGTTATATGGAGGAAGTATATAGAGCATTAGAAGCAATACGTCCGTATAACGATAAGGTGATACTATTACAGTGTTCTGCCAATTATCCTATCCAGGATACAGAGGCGAATCTGAATGTTATTGATACGTTTAAAAAAGAATTTGATATTATAGTAGGATATTCTGATCATTCTGTAGGCATCGGCGCCTCTCCGTATGCTGTGGCAAAGGGAGCAAAAGTAGTCGAAAAGCATTTTACTTTGGATAGAAGCATGGCAGGACCGGACCAGATGGCATCCGTAACTCCGGAGGAATTGAAACAGTTAGTACAGGAAATACGCAAGGTAGAATGTTATCTTGGAACTGGTCTTAAGATGCCTACATCTTCGGAACAGTTTACCCGGAAAGCATTGCAAAAGTGTCTGGTGGCGAAAGCGGATATTCTATGCGGTGACTCTTTTACAGTTGAAAATGTAGTAGCCAAACGTACGAATGGAATTGGAATATCTGCACTTTATGTGGATGATGTTTTAGGACGAACGGCAACAAAGAATTATGCCGTTGATGATATCATTGAATTATAGGAGCAGGCAAATGCTGTATTTATCTTCATCTGCAATTAAAAAGAGAACAATTTCAGAAGTATTGCGGGAATGTGTGGAAAATGGAATTCATAATATCGAATTGTCCGGTGGGACTGTATATTATGATAGCATAATGGAGGATTTATACTATTGGAAGGAACAGGCAGGTCTGCAATATGTCTGTCATGCTTATTTTCCACCGCCAAGACAGGATTTCGTTGTGAATCTGGCTTCCTGCAATGATGATATTTACCAACGCTCGCTACAGCATTATTTTGATTGCATTGAACAGATGGCAAAGCTGGACTGTCATGTACTATCGTTACATGCCGGTTTTTTAGTAGAAGTAGGAGTTGACCAGATTGGTAAAGAGATTACGGCTGATATAATATATGATAAAAAAGAAGCGATGGAACGATTTTGCCATGCATATGAGAGCATTTTATCAAAGGCAAGACAGTATAAGATTCAGGTATATTTAGAAAATAATGTATTGGACCAAGGAAATTTTAAGCGATTTCACAATAATAATTATTTTTTAATGACAGATTATGTGTCCATTATGGAAATGAAGCAGAAGTTGGACTTTGATTTATTATTGGATTTAGGACATTTGTTTGTTTCCAGTCATACACTTGGATTGAACTATCAGGAGGAAATCCGAAAATTGAATAAGCATGTAAAATGGCTGCACATAAGTGAGAATGATGGAATGTTGGACCAGCATAAGATTCTGAAAGTGGACAGTCCGATTTATTGTGCTTTGCTAGAGTTGATACGACCGGGATTGAATGCTACGTTAGAAGTGAAGGATACCATGGAACAGGTAAAAGCGAATTATGAATGGCTGAACGCATTGCTTGCAGAGTATTGTAGTAAATATGAGGAATAAGATGAAAGAGCGATTAATTATACTAGGCTGTGGAGGACATGCAAGAAGTATTCTGGATATCCTCCATGGAAATCATATGACGAATGAAATTATTTTGGTAGATGAACATGCCGGTGAAAATGAATATATAATGAGTCATCCGGTGCTAAAGGATTATAAATTTGAAGGACAGGAACTAATATTTCCTGCCATTGGTGATAATGGACAGAGAGAAGTAGTGCTGAACCGCTTTATGAATCAGCAATGTATTACCATTGTTTCCTGTCAGGCATATGTTGGCGAAAATGTTGTGCTGGGCAAAGGAACGCTGATTGCACATCGGGTACATTTGGGACCGGAAGCGCACATCGGAATGGGATGCATTATTAATACCGGAAGTATTGTTGAGCATGAGACAGAAATCGGTGATTTTGTTCATGTGGCACCGGGAACTACGATTTGCGGGCGATGTCATATTGGCAGCCGTGTCATGCTGGGAGCAGGCAGTACAGTGATTGATAAAATAACGATTTGCAGTGATGTTACTGTTGGTGCCGGAAGTGTGGTGGTCCATGATATAACTCAACCGGGTACATATGTTGGAGTGCCGGCACGCAGAATAAAATGATAGTAAAGGTTAGGGTGATAAGATGTTAGGAGTCATACCGGCAAGGGGCGGTTCTAAAGGGGTTCCCCATAAGAATATTAAAGATTTGGCAGGAAAGCCGTTGCTTGCATATACCATAGAAGCAGCATTGCAGTCGGGAATCTTTGAGCGTATTATTGTATCTACAGATGATGAAGATATTGCTGCAGTTGCCGGAAAATACGGAGCAGAAGTGCCATTTATTCGTCCTGCGGATATAGCAGGAGATCTGGTTTCTTCAGATGCCGTAATCCTGCATGCATTACAGTTTTATGAAAAGCAGAATATATTTTTTAAGGAAGTGTGTAAATTGCAGCCCACATCCCCATTTCGTTCTGCCCAAAACTTAAAGGATGCATATAAGGTGTTTCGGCAAGAAAACCGGGATTATTTGGTTAGTGTGTGTGAATGTGAGCATTCTCCACTATGGAGCGGGACCCTGGGGAAGGATAATTCCATGGATGATTTTTTAAGAGAAGAGGTAATTCGTTCCTGCCGGCAGGAACTGCCACAGTATTATCGCTTAAATGGTGCCATTTACATGGCTAAAACCCAAAGCTTTATTGAGAATAAGAGTTTTTTTGGGAAGAATAGTAGGGCTTTTGTCATGTCACAGGAAGCTTCTGTAGACATTGATAATTCTCTGGATTTTTTGTTTGCGGAATTTTTGTTGCAATCATCAGCGTTTCATTAATGAGAAATTGGAATGTTCATTAGTTACCATTCTGTTGTTCAGAAACATGATATTATAATGAATGGTGAGAATTTGACTAAAGGGTATTATTAGAGTATAATTCAGAAAAATTTCAGAACATTTATTTCCGCTAGTAATGAGTCAAAGGGATGTGAAGCATCCATTTGACGAATGCCGCGAGGGTCAAATATCTCGTTGTTCTGCAGTGTTGCAAGTTTGATGCCCCGTCAGCTTGCTGCGGGGTCTTTGACTAAAATATTTTCTTTAATAGGGGCAAGGATATGGTGTTCTCATAGGAAGAAGATGAGGTTTGAATGAAAGATACTGTAGTGGAGAATGAAATAGTAAAGAGGAATATTGCATCAATCTATTATTTAAAGGCTGTTTTAATAATTTTTGTAATTATAAATCATTCAAAAATTTTTGAAGTGTCTAATCCGATTTATTTATTTATGATTCGAATGGCAGTGCCATGCTTTTTGATGCTGAGTGGTTGGACTTTTTCCATGTCTTCATCAG
>JAIECC010000066.1 GCA_029068665.1 Lachnospiraceae bacterium | reverse complement strand
TAACCGCATAAGGCAGTAGCTGTCAGAAAGAGACAGATGAGCAGGAAACCACAATATATTTTACCGTTTTTCTTTTGATTCTTCATAAAATATAAACCTCCAATTGGTGGCACTATTCCATTTCATTATGATAATTCTGTTCTTGATTCCAATATTCTTGAAAGTAAGTGGAATTACCGGATATTATGGTTACGGAAGCGATAGTATCATAAGAATTATTTGCACGAAAAATGTACATTAACATACTGTCACATTCCGGTGGCGTGCCATTCTGCCAGTAATTGAATAAATCAACCGGATACATCCGCTGCCAGGTATCGTCTTTTTTGTACCACCCGATCAGAAGGGCAGGATTTTCCGTCCAGTCTGGTCTTACGGTTGTGGAGTAATAATAGTATTCAAAGCCATTATCCCCATATAACTGCCATATGGCATTGGTAGTATCAATGGCATATGCATCAATGCATTCATCAATGGAAGAACCTAGCTGAATGCCTCTTCCAAGTCGGAACTCTTTAGTGTCAAACAGCGGATTAGTGGTTATGAGAACACCTTCTGTCTGTATAATTCCCTTTGAACTGCCCAGGCCTATGCTATGACTGCAATTTCCTTCAATGGTATATGCGAAAGGCTCTATGCCTTCATCTTCAATGCTATAAAGTATTAAATCTTCCTCACTGAAGTCTTCTGATGCACCGGAAGGGACATCCGGTTCCTCTGTTGAAGGAATCGAAGAGGGATCTTCGGTAGTAACATCAACAAAGGCTTCTGATTGAAAGCTGGCATGATCATAATCTGCATAGTAATACTCATGATGATCTGAATGAGATATAGAAGCCGGTGTATGGGTGGAAGGATTAATGCGATTATTCCCAATATTTTTTAATAAAAACATAAGTATAATTGCTAAAATAATCAGCAAAAGAAAAACACCGCCTACAATGCCTAGAACAATCCATAAAGTTTTATTCTTTTTCTTTGGAGGCTCAGGGTTTCCCGGCATATTTTGTCCCTGCATGGCAGGTCCTTGTGGATAAGGGGTATATGCATTTGGCTGCACAAACTGTTGCGGCATTGGGGGTGTTCCTGGAATGGGAATAGCAGGCTGTGGCTGAACTGGTGGTACAGCTTGTGATGGCATAGTATTCTGGGAAGGTATGCCGCTTGATACCTGTTCCGGTGTGGTTGCGGCAGGAGTTGTGGCAGATTGCGGCGATGCTGAAAATGGAGAGCCACAGACTGGACATGACATAACAGTATCTTCACATTGATATCCGCAAACGGTACACATTTTACTCATGAGTATATACCCCTCTTTCTAAAGAATTTATAATTGATAATATGTCATAGTGTTTGATTGCATTTTAGCTTAGGTTATATTATACCATGACCGCAGTGCACTCAGAAAACATGCGTTTTCTTCGTTAAATGATACCATGTCTATGACCACCATTCAATATTGGTACAATCCGACCTCAGGACTCCTACTGACTTTAGGCATACGCTACTACTCTTCAACCCTAGGACTCCTCCCAGCTTCGCTGGGTCCCTCCTCAGGTTAAACCTCAGGTCAAGTATCGCCCTATCAAAATCAAATCAGCCAAAACCGTCTGCCAGCAGCCGGTTTGTTAGATTGTGATTTTGGCACTGCTCATTGTCTGGACACATTATACCATAAAAATCAGTTGAAAAACAGAACTGCTTGAATTTGTTCAAAAAAGTGTCATTTTATATTGCTTTTTTCACTGAGATGGCTTTCATAGGACACATTTCCTGACAACAAAAGCAGGAAATACAGCCTTTTCGCTGGAATTTAGCTTTTTTGTTAGTAATCTTAATAATCTGTACAGGACAGCTTTCGGCACATTTTCCACATCCGACGCATTTTTCAGGCTCCAGCTTAGGGTAAGACTTTAGGAGACGCTTCATAACCGCAGTAAATGGTTTTCTCAGAAATGACGGCATATTAGATGAAAAGTCAAGAGTCCGGGAATCCGGTTCCTGAAAAGCAGTCAGGTTATCCGGAATAGGATCTCCGATTAACTGCATTTCCTCCGGGTGAATAAGGCCCCGTTCCATTGCCTGATGCAGCATAACAATTTCGGTTGGATTCAGCTTCATTAGTGTTGCTGCAAAATAGTCTTGTGTATACATGTCCCGGGAAGCGAGAATTAAATTCAAAGGGTGGGAGGTTCCGCCGGTTGGACCATTTCCCTCCATAGCATCGATGGCATCGATTAAAGTGATTTGTGGCTTGACAACCAGTGATAGTTCCAAAAGCATATTAGAAAAATCCTCAATGTCAGGGAAGCGATAATGAAGCTGTGGCTTTTGAAGACCGGGTATAGAACCAAACAGGTTCTTGATTCCACCGGAGTAACCAGTCATAGCATGGGTCTTTAATTTCGGAAGGTTGATAATATAATCTGCAGTTGCAATAGGATTTATGATATTAAAGGAATGATTTATAAAGCCTTCCGGAGTATTTACGGATTGAAAACCCATATCTGAATTAAGTCTGGCATAAGGTTCTGCTTCATACATGCCGCAGGTCTGATAAATGTTTTTCATATATTCCCGGGTATAGGGGCCGCCGGAGCTTTCCGCAATCAAAATATTCTTCATTCCTTGTTCAGAAAGCCAGCGGGCAACAGATGAGACAACTAGTGGATGGGTGGTCACCGGAATATCCGGTTTCTTTGCCATGATCAGATTCGGTTTCAGGACAATACTCATATCAGGAGAAAGTTCAGAACGTATATCAAGTGCTTCCAAGGCTTTTGATACAGCTTCGAACACAAGGGTCTCATTATATTCTGGTACATGGTAAAGTGTTTGGTACATGAAAATCCTCCTGATTATAATAAATATTCGTACGGTTTCATTGTATCATGGGAGAATAAAAATGAACATATTTTTTTCTATAAAAAAGGTACGGTAGTATTTGAAAATTTTTGCAAAGCTATCTCAAGGTGTGATATAATATGTATAAACAATAAGCAGTGCCAAAACCGTAATCAGGCAAATCGACTGCTTGCAGTCGGGTTTGACCAGTTCGATATTGATAGTGGTAAGGAGGTGGCAGCATGGCAAAAAGAATATTAGTAGTAGATGATGATATGATGTGCCTGAAGACCGTACAGAAATATCTGACGGAGGAAGGCTTTGATGTATTAGGCGCTTTATCAGGCATGCAGGCCATCCATATTGTAGAGGAAGCAAAGCTGGATTTATTATTGCTGGATATTGAGATGCCGGGCTTAAGTGGTTTTGCAGCAATAGAGCAGATTCGTGCCTTGCAGAATGGAAAGCATCTTCCGGTTATCTTTTTTACCGGAAGAAAGGATCGGGATACGGTGAAGTGCTGTGCTGCAATTGGAGCAGAGGGATATATTATGAAGCCGGTGGAAAAGAAGATTCTGATGGAACGGGTGGAAGAAGTATTTTCACGTCTGGCTGGAGCACAGGAAGAAAAGACGGTTCTGATTGTTGACAGCAGTGTGGATTTTTTGAAGGAAATGAAACTGTTTCTGAACGAATACTACAAGGTGATTGTAATTAGCTCCGGTAAATCCGCAATCGATTATCTGAGTTCGCATACTGTTGATGCAATTGCCGTTGATATGGCGATTGCTCTACAGGATGAAGAAACTACCAAGGAAATGCTTTACTTAGAAAAAGAAGGAAATAAGATTCCGGTTATTTTGTTGGAGGAAGAGGATGATTTAGAACTGAAGGAGTCCTATAAAATGACTTCTACAGATGTCTGCCTGATAAAACCGGTAAAGGCGGAGGTTTTGTTACAGCCTTTGCAGCATCAGTTCAGTGGCGGGGAATGCAGCTGTATGAATTGAGGAAGGTTTCATGTATTTTATTTTTTTATGTATTATAGCAGGCTTAGGTGCAGGAATTGTTACAGGATTGGCAGGACTTTCTGCCGCAGTTGTAATCACTCCGATTTTAGTATCTTTAGGAGGTATGAATTCCTATGATGTGGTAGCAATTGCACTGGCATCGGATGTTCTGGCCTCTGCCTTGTCTGCGTATACCTATTATCGCAATAAGAATATAGATATTAAGCGGGGACTGCTGATTTTAGGACCGGCCTTTGTATTTTCGGTAGCCGGCAGCTATATCGGCTATCGGTTTTCTCTGGCATCACCCAATGGAATTGGTCTATATTCCATGATTGCCACTACATATCTGGGACTTAAGTTTATTTTTAGTCCTATTACGAAAAAGAAAACAGATGCTATACATCATAAGCCTTGGTTACAAATTACATTGTCCATTGGTTCCGGAATTGTAATTGGTTTGATTTGCGGTTTTGCCGGTGTAGGCGGTGGTGCTATGATGCTGTTTGCATTGACTGTTTTACTGGGATATGATTTAAAAACTGCTGTAGGAACCAGTACCATGATTATGACAATTATTGCATTGACAGGTGCCGTCAGTCACTATTCCATGGGAGGACATATGGATATCAAGGCGCTTAGTATTTGTATTGTGTCTACGGTAATCGGTGCAGCCTGGGCGGCAAGATTTGCGAATAAATGTGAAGAAAAGAAATTAAATCGGACTGTGGGAATTGTATTAACGGTTTTGGGTGTTGTGACACTCCTGGCAAAGATAATTCCTCAATTTGCATAAAAATAAATAATGAACAAAAAAGAAGGCAGTGAACAAGAAAGGCTCTTTGTTTACTGTCTTTTTTTGATGAAAAATTTCAGGATTCCATATATAGGAATCGGGATTCAAAGTCATTTTCACATATTTTTTTGGGGAATTGGAATAATAGTAA
>JAIECC010000065.1 GCA_029068665.1 Lachnospiraceae bacterium | reverse complement strand
TGATATTACAAGCCCTTTTTCTGGAAAACATAACCATTATTTCCGGTTTCTTACTGCCCGGCGCCGTCCTTCCTCTTCATAGGCATCATATGCACTGACGATTTTCTGTACCAGCGGATGCCGGACTACATCCTGACTGGTCAGCCGGCAGACACCGATTTCATCGATTTTCCCAAGTACCTTCAATGCTTCATCCAGTCCGGATTTCACATTCGGCGCCAGATCCTTCTGGGATAAATCACCGGTAATGATAGCTTTGGAGCCAAATCCGATTCTGGTCAGGAACATTTTCATCTGCGCCGGTGTGGTATTCTGTGCCTCATCCAGAATAATATAGGAATTGTCCAGGGTTCTGCCCCGCATATAAGCCAGAGGAGCCACTTCAATCAACCCTTTTTCCATGTTCTTTAAAAAGGTTTCCGCTCCCATGATCTCATAAAGGGCATCATACAGCGGCCGCAGATACGGGTCTACCTTGCTTTGCAGGTCTCCTGGCAGAAATCCCAGCTTTTCACCGGCTTCTATTGCCGGCCGGGTTAAAATAATCCGGTTTACTTCGTTATTCTTAAATGCCGTAATTGCCATGGCCATGGCAAGATAGGTCTTACCTGTTCCTGCCGGACCTACGCCAAATACGATCATTTTATTCTGAATCAGATCCAGATACTGCTTTTGTCCTAACGTCTTTGCCTTTACCGGCTTACCATTGATGGTATGACAGATAATATCCTGATCCAGCTCCGTCATCTGCTTCACCTGATCGGTAAAGGATAGAGACAGGGCATAATCCACATTCTGCTCCGTAATAGTATTTCCCCGTTTGGAAAGTTCCATTAGTTCTTCCAGGATTTCCTCTGCTTTTTTCACCTGGACCTCAGACCCGATTAGTTTTAAGCTGTCTCCCCGCAAAATCATGGTAACACTTAAAGTCCGTTCTATCTTCTTCATATGCTTATCGAACTGCCCAAATACATTTGGGATATGCTCTGCCGGTATATTCACACATCGTTCTACTGTACTCATTTCTATCCTCCGTATTATATTATCTTCTATAACCAGATTCTGATTGTTCTTCTTATTCCGGAGAAGGCTCCTCTTCCGGCTCCGACGGTATGACCAAAGTTCTTCCGTAACCAATCCGTTCCCAGACAACCACACTGCCGGAGGCATAGCAGCCTCCATCTCTAAACTCTATTGTAACATTATTTTCCATGATTTCTACTTCTTTTTCTGACAATCCTTCCAAATATCGCTGAAACCGTTTTTCTGCCCGTTCTCTTGCCTCTTCTTCCGTATAGGTATATAAAGTAGGAGTATACTCCCGCCGTTCACTTATGGTAAAGCTGACAGGAAGAAAATAAGTATGCCCTAGGCACAGCTTATGATTTTCTTCTACCACATCATAATTGGAATACTCTTTCCAGGGCAGGTGAAGTTCCTGTACCCAGCTTAAGATTTCAAAGGTTATGGATGACTGATGGTTCCCGGTATACTGCTTTTCATAGTATTGCATGTCAAAGCCATCTTCATACGAATAAACGGTTTCCGCAATGACATCTCCATCTGCCGCAACATAATCCGTTTCCAACACTTCATCAAAATCATCATAAATATTAATTACACCGGAAATAAGTGTATCCCCTTTGGATACTGTCTGCCCAGGCTTCACAACCGGTGTTCCGCTGCGGGTAATCATTTCCACGATCACACCGTCCTTGGCGGCTGCAATATCCTGAGGCGGTGTATGCTCATTAATGGTCTCCGTCCCCTCTAAGGTTTCCTTAATATCCACATTTAATTGCGTACCTACGATTTCACAGCTTACCCAGGACAGCTCAGGGAAGTCCTGCCGAAGCTGCTCCTCCAGCCAGTTACAATCAATATCGGACTTTTTTGCCCCCAGGCTTACATATGCTTCTTCAATCCGATTGACAATCTGTTCTTCTGTATAAAAATAGGTACCGGTTACATTAATGTCCCAGATAAACAGAGAACAGACATAAATCAGAATCCCGCAAAGCAGCAGGCCCAAGAAAAACAGTTTCCGCTTCCGGTAACGGAACAGGATAAATGGAAGACCGTATTTATTGCGGATTTCAAGCCTGGAGCCGGTTTTCTTTCGAATCCCGTCCAATTCCCGGGCATAGGTTCGCTCCATTTTGAATAAATAGCCCTGTTCCACGGGTTCCATGTCCCAGATATGTACCTGCTTATGATTTAACAGAGACAGAAACCGCTCCGGCCGGTTGCCGGATACATATACTTGTATATAACCTTTCATCCAGGTTCTTAATTTACCCATAAATCACCTACTCAAATTCGATTTTTTGAATACATCCTACAATCTTCATATCAATGGAACCGTAATATTCAATTCGCATTCCCGTTCCCTCCACCCGTACCCCGATATGCTTTCCGACCACGCGAATACAGGTATCGGTATATTCCAGTAAGGTCTTGTAATTTTCCAGCCAGGCCTCCTTGGTTCCATGAACTCGTACAATGGTGGCTCCCTCTGTCACATCACTGGTTACCTGCATAGAAAATCTCCCATAAAAAAACTCTCTGACATCTTTTTATATTATATGTCAGAGAGTTCATTCCATTCCAAGTATTTCTATCGAATGGGCACTAATGATACCTTACTTATACCAAGCCGGGACCTTCCCATATGCAGAAAGGTCCCGGTCTTCTGAAATCAGCTATGCTGTAACACTATTCTACTGAAATGACATAATAGTAAATCGGCTGTCCGCCATAATGCAATTCCACATCGCAATTCTTATACTTCTTTTCCAGAATATCCAAAACGGAATTCGCATCATCCTCCTGTACCTCATCACCATAATAGAGGCAAATCAGTTCGGAATCCTCATCTACCAATTCATCTACTAATTCCAAGGTGGTGCTGTGTACATCCCGACCTACGGCCTTAATACCATCATCACCGATTCCCATGATATCACCTAACTTAATAGTCTTTCCATCAATACTGGTATCCCGGACTGCATAAGTGATCTGACCGGTCTTTACATAAGACATAGCATCCATCATACTGGTGGTATTATCCTCTGTAGTCTGTGACGGATCGAAAGCGATAATGGCTGAAATCCCCTGAGGCACCGTCTTGGATGGTATCACTACGATTTCCTTGTCTTCCGTCAGACTTTGTGCCTGCTGCGCTGCCAGAATGATATTTTTGTTATTCGGCAGAATAAATATGGTTTTGGCATTGACCTGCTCAATGGCATTCAGCATATCTTCCGTACTTGGATTCATAGTCTTACGACCTTCAATCAGATAATCCACACCAAGACCATCAAAGATTTCATTAATTCCTTCTCCAATGGTAACCGAAATAAAACCGTAGTCCTTTGCCGGTTCCACTTCCTTCTTTGGTCCGGCCGTCTCCGTTGCAGAAACTCCTTTTGCCTGTGTACTATCTGCAGCTGCCTTTTGACCGGCAGCCTTTGCCAGCTTTTCCTGATGCTCCTCACGCATATTATCAATCTTCATACGGGTCAAAGAGCCATAGGTCAGACCTTTTTCAAATGCCAGACCCGGATGATTGGTATGCACATGGACCTTTACAATATCATCATCCGATACCACCACCAGAGAATCACCAATGGAGCTTAAATACTCCTTGAATTCCGCTTCCATCTCTTCCGTATATTCCTGCTCCAGCATAATAATGAATTCCGTACAATACCCAAAAGTAATTTCTGCATTAGGATCATCCTCTACGGTAAATTCAAACTTACCGGAAGTCTCCGGTTCAATTGCTGTAATTTCAATTTCCTTTCCAATGAGTGCCTGATAGGCTCCCTGCAGGACTTCCATCAGTCCCTGGCCGCCGGAATCTACCACACCTGCTTCCTTTAGGACCGGAAGCAGCTCCGGTGTATATGCCAGTACTTCATTTCCATGTTCTATGATAATGGTTCCAAACTCCTCAATATCCTTCACCCGGCGGCAGATTTCATTTGCCTTCTCCGCCATCCCCTTGGCAACGGTAAGGATTGTTCCTTCCTTTGGCTTCATTACTGCCTTATATGCCGTTGCAACAGCCTGTTCAAAGCAAACTGCCAGGTCCTCTGTTGTCAGGGATTCCTTGTTGGCAATTCCTCTGCAAAAGCCCCGGAATAATTGGGACAGGATAACGCCGGAATTTCCACGGGCACCCCGAAGAGATCCGCTGGAAATTGCTTTGGAAAGCGTTGCCATAGTCGGCTGTTCAATGGCAGCTACCTCCTTGGCTGCCGACATAATGGTTAATGTCATATTGGTTCCCGTATCCCCATCCGGAACCGGAAATACATTTAACTGATTGATATATTCCTTTTTACTTTCTATATACTGTGCTCCGGCTAAAAATGCCTTTTGAAGCATACCCGCATCAACATTCATGATTGCCACTGTTTGTTTCCTCCTAACTGATTAGTCCATCACCCGGACACCTTCAACATAAATATTGATGTGTTCCACAGGCATACCGGTGAACTCTTCAATCTTATATCTTACGGTACTCATTAAATTATCTGCCACCACAGAAATGCTGACACCATATGCTACAATTATATGAAAATCAATTGAAATCCGATTGGACTCAATGGTAACATTTACACCTTTACTAACACTGTCCCCCCGAAGAAGCTTTACCAGTCCATCTTTCATACTGACGGTTGCCATGCCAACAATGCCAAAGCATTCTATGGCAGTAAGTCCGGCATACTGGGCAACAACTTCATAATCAATTAAAATATCACCATTTTCAGTACTCATTCGTCCTTTCATAC
>JAIECC010000064.1 GCA_029068665.1 Lachnospiraceae bacterium | reverse complement strand
ATACTATTTTCACTATTTAATCCAAATAACTTCATCGGCATATGGTTTTCCATTGCCAGCACCGCAGAAGCCAGATCGATAACTCCAAGCTTTTGTTCCACAATATCCTTCATTTCCATGGTATCATATTTCTTTGCATTTGGATTGACCTTCGGATCGGAGTCATAGACACCATCAATGGCCTTTCCGGATAAAATCACGTCAGCCTCAATCTCAATTGCCATTAATACCGTTGCCATATCCGTTGAAAAATACGGATGTCCCGTACCACCGGCAAAAAATACCACAGTACCTGCCTCTAAGGCTTGGATTGCTTCGTCCTTGCAAAAAAGCCGGGTCATACTGCCACAGGAAAAAGGTGTCATGATCATCGTCTTTATTCCTGCAACCCGGAACATCTCCGCCGTATAGATGCAGTTCATTACGGTAGCCAGAATTCCAATCTGGTCAGCCTTGACCCGGTCCATATGCTCACTGGTTCTTCCCCGCCAGAAATTCCCGCCGCCGATTACGACTGCAACCTGTTTTCCGGCAGCCAGCACCTGTTTCACCTGTCGGGCAGCATCCAGTACCGTTGCCTCATCCAGTCCGGTTTTCTTATCACCGGCTAATGCCTCACCGCTTAATTTTAATAATATACGTGTTTCTTCCATGCTGATACCTCATATTCTCTATGCAAAAAAGCTCTTAACATCAACATCTGAGTAGCATTGAGAACAAAAGCCTTCGATTACGGCACCGTTATTGATCTGTACGGAACGGGACTTAATATTTCCTACGATAACTGCTGTAGAGTCTACAATTACCGGTCCCTTTACATCCAAATCACCATTTACTGCTCCTGCAACCACAGCGGACTGTGCTTCAATATTTCCTACAATCACAGAGCCCACACCTATTTTCACACTGCCGGAACTAACAATTTCACCATTGATTTTTGCAGCATTGGCATAGATTTCACTGGCATTTACTTTTCCGTTCACTACACCGCTGACAACCAGTTTACCATAGCAGTTTACATCTCCGTCTACTGTTCCGATGATATCAATGGAGCCATCGGTATACAGATTACCTTCAATTCGGGTACCCTTGGTAATATATGTGGTACTGTCAACCGCTTCCGGATCCGGTGCTTCTTCCGGTGCAGCCGCCTTTGGTGCTGCTTCTGCCTCCTTGACTGTGGTAATCTCTATAATCTTTTCCTCTGCCATTGCAGCCTCCTCCTTTTGTTCCGTAACTTCCTTCTGCTCTTCCGGTGCCTTCTGTTCTACTTTTGGCTTTTCCTGCTTCGGTTTTTCCTGCTGTTCCACCTTCGGCTCCGGCTTCGCCGGCTTTGGAGCTTCTTCTGAGGCCTTTGGCTTCTTCTTTGGCTTTTCTTCCGGTTTTACCGTTTCCTCTTCATCGGCAGACTCAGGAAGCGGCTCCTGCTCCGCTTCATCTGCATGAGCTGTGGTTTCCGTCCGAATGGTATCCAAAACAGACTTTGCGAACTCCTCCGGTGTAGCCTGACTGGACAAAGCATCCTCGATATCCTCCTCGTCCAGATCAAATTCCTCCAGATCCGCCAGATCTACCTCATCCAGAATTTCATCCACCCCGGCTGTCTGTTTGGCCGGCTCTTCTTCCATGGTGTTTACATATTCCTCATCCTCCGGCTGTGTTCCGGCTTCTAAGGTATTCACCATATCTTCATCATCATATTCATTTACCATTTCTTCATTGTCCGGAATTAATTCATTCACGGCCTGTTTCATATCATTTTTAAAATCCTTAAAAAATCCCATGTTGCCCTCCTTATTTGACATTAAAATATGGGAATCAGAGTTATACATCCATATAATTGATGAATCAACTGATTTAATTGAATGACACGAATCAGAAGAATGATATTCAGTGTTACGGAAGCCAGTATGAGACCTACTGCAAGCAGAATGAGACCTTTTTTCATCCGGTTGATCCGTTTTCTTCTTGTTAATTCCTGGGAGTTCTGTTCTGTCATTTCATTTCCTCATTTATTGTTTTCTATATTGCTTGACTGAGCACCCAAAAAGCGTCAGTTTTCACACATAGGGGAATTATAGCATATCTGAAATCAAATTTATAGTACTAAAAAGAAATTCTTCAAAATCACCTTTCCCTTAGGTGTTAAAATAGATTCCGGATGGAATTGCAGCCCATAAACCGGATAATCCCGATGGCCTACTGCCATTACCTCTCCATCCTCTGCCCGGCCCAGAATCTCCAGAGA
>JAIECC010000063.1 GCA_029068665.1 Lachnospiraceae bacterium | reverse complement strand
ATAGAAGATACTGTGGAACCTGTCAATTTCATTTCACATTATTATTGACTTATAAGCAAAGAAATTGCTATAATTATTGTGCGTGAATTCTCACGTAACAATTCTTAGGTAACATACCTATCTCAATTGTTAGTAAAGGGAAGAATACAGTCATGATCGAAGCGAGGTGCGCCAACACCGTTTGAGCTTGAAGATGACTGTATTCTTTTTTGTACCCGTCGAAAAAAAACTCGAATGATACAGCCGGTATACAAATCATTTCCTTGATACTGAAAGTATATATCTAATGTTACAACCCGAATCATCCCGTCATCATCCGTTTGGAAAATTGGATTTCTGATTCGATTCAGACTATGCAATACTTCCCTTGTCATAAGCTCCTGGCTACTGCCGTTATCCTGATTTATGAATCGGCTCTTTTTACAAGAAATCAGGCTTTGATTGTGAATAAGGTCCTGGACCCGATCAATTGTTATCTGCTTCATAACCCCCAAATCCTTTCCTTTGATATTCTTAATATTAGCAAACACATGTTCGGTTGTCAACATTTTTCGACCTTTTACTATCGTCGTTATTTATTTTTGGATATTAATAATTGAGCGTTTATATCTGGCACTACTGTTGTAGTGCCAAAACCACAAATTTCTCACAAATACTTAAAATAATCCTGAAATCGGTACTTAAATTCCCAGAAATTCAATGCCAGCTTCTTCTCCATAAAATACTTCTGGTACTTCAGGTTCAGTTGATTCCGGCTTAATTCACTGTTCCACAAATCCTCCTGAATCCGAATGCCATCTTCTCTGGTTCTCTGGATGATATAATTGAATATCCCCGAATTGCTCAAATTGGAAATACTGAGCTTCTCATCCTTCAGAGTTTCTTTTAGCTTCATCATCCTTCTGCGGTACTTCTGAATCTGTCCCTGCTCATCAATATCCTTGGAGCTTCCCCAGATGGAAGCCGGCAGAAACCGGTAATGCAATGCGGACTTCTGACTCTTGTTATTCAATATATCAATCTTAGCAGCTTCCCATAAGGCATTTAACAATTCCTCTGTTACTTTGATTTCCCCACAGGTATGCAGATGTAAGGTTTCTTTCTGAAAGTCCAGATCCTTCATGGTCAGATAGACCAGGTCCATATAATCCGTAACCCCTTCATAAAATGCCATAAAAATAGGCAGGTCATAGTCCGGATCACATGCTTTCGCCTTTATAAGCTTCACATATTCCCGATATCTCTGTGGAGATATATAGTATTTATCCTCTGCAGCATCCAAAACAGCAGCAAACTTATCCCTTGGGCAGTATTTCTTATCCAGCCAGTTAATCTTACAATATCCGTTTGCTCTGCACCACTCTATATACTTGATCAATCGGGAACGCTCTGAAACGGCAGTTGACTTACTCATACCGGACAGGATATGAAGCAGTTCCTCCGTGTGCATCTGGCACAGATCTCTGTCCTGCTCTGTTTCGAATGGTTCTGTGTATTTGAATAAGGCAGCTGCCTTTTTATCATGATCACAAAATTCAAGATACCGTTCCTTTTGTTCTGGATGAAACATGATATACCTCCATTTTTACTTTGTATGAAAATATATTACAAGAAACAAATGTTCATGTCAATATTAGTTTTTTGATATTTATAATTTATTATAAAAAATTGCAATTGCAAATATCCAAAAATCCATATTGACAAACATATGTTCGAGTATTA
>JAIECC010000062.1 GCA_029068665.1 Lachnospiraceae bacterium | reverse complement strand
GTAATCAGCAAAAGATTGTTTTATTATGTGGAGGTGATGAAATGCAGCAATTTATAGGAAAGCAAAGTATTGAATTTGCAAATCCACCCTGTATTTTAAGTGCTGCTTCTGTAGTAGGAAAAAAGGAGGGGGAAGGTCCATTAAAGAACTATTTTGATGTGATATTTGATGATCCCACTTTGGGCAAGGACTCCTGGGAAGAGGGAGAAAGTGAACTGGTACATCAGGCATGTATGAAGGCAATTGAGAAATCCGGATTGAAGAAAGAAGACATCCGCTATGTATTTGCAGGTGATCTTCTGGGGCAGTTAATAGCATCCACTTTTGGATTAAAGGATATGGATATCCCTTTGTTTGGACTTTATGGAGCCTGCTCTACCGCAGGAGAGGGTCTGGCATTAGGCGCCATGACAGTGGCTGCCGGCTATGCAGAACAGGTATTGACAGTTGCATCCAGCCATTTTGGAAGTGCGGAGAAACAGTTTCGCTTTCCCTTGGAGTATGGAAATCAGCGTCCCCTTAGTGCTACCTGGACCGTTACAGGTAGTGGAGCCTTTGTATTGTCACGACAAACGGGAGATATTGTAATCCGGGGGATTACTACAGGGATTATTACAGATTATGGGGTACGGGATTCCATGAATATGGGAGCCGCCATGGCACCGGCTGCTGCATCCCTGATTTATCAGAATTTGCAGGACTTTGGAATAAAACCTGATTATTATGACCGGATTATCACCGGTGACTTAGGAAAAGTAGGAAAAGGAATTCTGATTAAGCTGCTCAATGACAATGGGTATGATATTATGGATCAGCATATGGATTGTGGAATTGAAATCTACGATAACAGTGAACAGGATACCCATAGCGGCGGCTCCGGCTGTGGCTGTTCTGCGGTAACTTTGGCAGGGCTGATTCTGGACAAATTAAGGAACAGGGAATGGAACCGGGTATTGTTTGTGCCCACAGGTGCATTACTCTCTACGGTCAGTTTTAATGAAGGGCAGACTGTACCCGGTATTGCACATGGGGTTATGATTGAAAATAGGGGGTGTGTATCATGAATTATGTATGGGCATTTGTAATCGGAGGAGTTATTTGTGTACTTTCACAAATCTTAATGGATACTACGAAAATGCTGCCTGGACGGGTAATGGTAACCCTGGTATGTGTTGGTGCTATTCTGGGAGCTATAGGTCTGTATGAACCATTGCTGGAATTTGCCGGTGGTGGTGCTTCTGTACCATTAACCGGTTTTGGATACAACCTGTGGAAAGGAATCCGGGAGGCAGTGGATACAGATGGATTTATCGGTTTGTTCCGAGGCGGCTTTATGATGGCAGCAGTAGGAACCTCTGCTGCATTAATTTTTTCTTATATTGCTTCATTGATTTTCCAACCAAAGATGAAAAAGTAATGGAATAGATTCCTAGGGTTTATTCCTTTATATAGATGAAAACAGGTGTGAAATTTCACACCTGTTTTGTTATGATTCTATTTTTTATAATGTTCTTTCTTATGGAGCAGGAGCCGGCGTATCCGTGGAAGGAGGCGGAGCCGTTGTATCCGTGGAAGGTGCCTCTGTTGTTTCAGAAGAAGGAGCAGAGGTATTAGTATTGCCCCCGGCAGCTGTAAAGCTGGCTGAAATCGTACGGTTTCTATCCAAATCCGTGAAAGTATAAGAAGAGACTGCACCCACACTTTTTCCATCAATAAGCACATCCTTAATTGTATAACCATCGGATGCTATAATATAAAATGTTTTAGATCCACCTGCCGGAACCTGAGCACTTTCTGTAATAGTACCACCTGTGCCATTCACGGAAGCGGATATTGTAAAGGTATCCAAATTAGCTTCTGTGGAATCAGAAGAAGGATGAAGCGGACAGGTTTGATCCTGGAAGTCCTCCGGTATTCCCTTTTCCTGATAAGCGTAAGGAATATAAAGAGAACCATCCGGCTGTATCATATAGGTAAAGCTGAATTTATTCGGACAGGTATCAGTTGCCGGAAGCTTAGAGTCTTCACACATTTCCAAAGTTGTGGCACCACAGGTCTGAGTTGGTACGGTACCAACGGCAAAGTATTCGGTTCTGGTTTCACAGCCTTCTTTTGGAAGGAGACCGGTAGCCCGGCATACAGTAGCACTGGTAATACCATCCACCTGTGGAAAATCCTTGATTTCCTGTTCTTCTAATTCTACAATCTGCTGCATAATTTTCGACCACATCCGTTCATGGAGACTTCCACTGCCTCCCGGAAGGGTAGTATTAATATCATAGCCCAGCCAAATGGATGCTGTATAGTATGGGGTAGAACCGCAGAACCATAAGTCATAGTCCTTACTGGTGGTTCCGGTTTTGCCGGAAACCGGCATTCCGCTGGATAATGCACAAGGACCACCGGTACCGGAGGTAATAACATCCTTCATGGCATTATTAATTAACCAGGCTGTTGTTGGCTTCATAACCTGTCTGGTTTCCGGCTGGTTGTCGATTAATACATTTCCATCATGATCCAGAACCTTGGTATAATAAATCGGCTTTACATAGACACCGCAGTTGGCAATAGAAGCATAGGCAGCCGTAATCTCCAGATTTGTAATACCATTGGTAATACCGCCCAGAGCGGTTGACTGCTGAATGTCAGAGTATACAGTTCCGTCCGGATAGGTTTCGGATTCTACCAGAGTGGTCATGCCCATGTCAATCAGATATGGGAAAGCAAGATCCGGAGTAATGTCCGTAATACATTGAACGGCAATGACATTCATGGATTCCCGGATGGCATCCCGGATAGACTGAAAGCCTTTGTAGCTGCCGCCCCACCAGTTGGATACCGGACGACCGTTTGCATAGTTAAACGGCTTATCTTCATAGGTGGTAGCCAGCGTTTTGCCGCCGCCATCTAAGGCCGGTACAAATGCAGCCAGTACCTTGAAGCAGGAGCCGGGCTGACGGGTTGCATCAGTTGCACGATTAAAGGTCAGATTTCCTTTTTTCTCACCCCGGCCGCCTACCATTGCCATAATATGACCGGTAGACTGGTCCAGAATCGTAAATGAAATCTGAGGCTGAATGGTAGTGTCATAGGTTTCCAACTGAAAATGCAGATCCGGATTGGCCTCTTCCATATCTGCCCGGAACTCATCTGCCGCCGCTCTTGCGGCCTCTTCACTGGAATATATCAGTGAATAATTGGAATTACCTGTTTTTTCCTTGAAATGATTCAATAAATGATTACTGCTGAAATTAGTAGCATTTCCTTCGTTATCAATGAGGGTCAGCTGATAAGACAGGGCAACCTGGGTGGTTGCCGGATAATTATCCGCATCATTTAATACTGTATCACAAATCTCCTGAATGTCTTCATCTTGTGTAATATAGATAGACAGACCACCGGTATAAATTAAATTATTAGCTTCTTTTCTGGAATATCCACATTCCGTTACCAGCTGCTCGACCAGAGCGGCAATTGTAGCATCTATAAAGTAGGAGTTGGGTTCCCGCTCCTCTAATACGGTATCATAATGTAATTCCACTCTGGAGTAAACATCATCTGCACAGGCAGCCTTATATTCTGCCTCCGTAATAAATTCCTGTTCCAGCATATTATCCAGTACTCTTTGGCGCCGTTCTGCATTGAATTCCGGATGTATGATTGGATCGTTCTTATAAGGACTTTGGGTAATGGCAGCAATAACAGCACATTCGGAAATATTCAGTTCTGACATTTCCTTTCCAAAATAGGTTTGTGCTGCAGTCTGTACACCATTACAGCCCTGTCCAAGGTAAATACTGTTTAGATAGTATTCCAGAATTTCATTCTTGCTTAGCCGCTTTTCCAATTCAATGGCAAGGTATTGCTCCTGAATCTTACGTTCTAAGGATTCCATAAAGGTGGTTTCATCCAGACCAACATTAAATACCTCGTTTTTAATCAGCTGCTGTGTAATGGTACTGGCACCCTGATTAAAGTGTCCGCCGTTTTTTACACCCTCATAAAAGGCACGAAAAATACCACGGATATCAATACCATTATGGCTACGGAACCGTTGATCCTCAATAGCAATATAGGCATTGACCAGATCCTCCGGAATATCATTGTAATGTGCATATTCACGATTGGAATCCGTCGTGGACAGTGTCCGGATCAGCTTGCCATCCTGATTGTAGATACAGGTCTGAAATCCCTCCGGAACAACATTAATATCATCAATATCCGGTGCGTTATCAAGGATTCCGTTGAACATACCGAATCCTGCACCGGCGCATATAGCACCAAAAGCAATGATACAAACCAAAAAGGCTTTGAACACGGATACCTTTGCTTTTTCCATATTCTTGCTGGCCTTGGATACCAAATGCTTTTGTTTTTTAATTGCTTCATTTTTACTAAAATTCATGAAAGCGCCTCCTTTATATGTAGCCATTAGCACTTCTCCCATTATAGCAAACTTACCTATTGAAATAAAGAAAAAGTTTAAGGTGTCCAAGATTGTTCACAAATTCGAAAGATTTTATTCAGATTGTAATTGCGTTCCTTAAATGAGAAGGATATACTGAGGTTAATATGCCAAAGAGTTGTTGTGGAGTATAAATAAAGGAAGGAAACACACGGATATGGAAGAATATCTTGCAGTTGTGGAAGGCGGACAGGGAGAAATTGTCGAAAAAAAGTCCCGGTTTATCGGTTATACGGCTTCTGTAGAAACGGAGGAGGCTGCCGTCA
>JAIECC010000061.1 GCA_029068665.1 Lachnospiraceae bacterium | reverse complement strand
AGGGATATTTGATTATAAGATAAGAAAAATCTATTATGGAAATGTAATATGCTTTTTGATAGAATGAATTTAATGAAAAGGAGGTAGTGATTATGAGTACAAAAAAATTAGGCTTTGGATTGATGCGTCTTCCTTTATTAGATTCCAATGACCCTGGGGCCATTGATTTGGAAGAAACGAAAAAAATGGTAGATACTTTTTTAGAACGTGGATTTACATACTTTGATACTGCATGGATGTACTGTGGGTTTAAAAGTGAAAATGCTGCCAAAGAGGCACTGGTAGACCGTCATCCACGAGACAGCTATACGCTGGCAACCAAGCTCCATGCGGGCTTCCTGCAATCTAAGGAGGACAGAGATCGTATTTTCAATGAACAGCTGGCAAAGACCGGTGTGGACTATTTTGATTACTATTTATTACACGATATCGGGCAGGACCACTATAAGATATATACGGAACTGGATTGCTTCCAATGGCTGCAGGAAAAGAAGAAGCAGGGGCTGGTAAAGCATATTGGATTCTCCTATCATGATAATGCAGAACTGCTAGATAAAGTGCTGACTGAGCATCCGGAGATGGAATTCGTACAGCTTCAGATCAATTATCTGGACTGGAACAGTGCGGGGATTCAGTCCGGCAAGTGCTATGAGACAGCAGTGAAACATAATAAGCCGGTGATTGTCATGGAACCGGTAAAGGGTGGAACTCTTGCAAGTGTACCGGAGGAAGTGGAGCAGTTATTTAAGGATTATCACCCGGATATGTCTGTTCCTTCCTGGGCAATCCGTTTTGCCGCAAGTCTGGATCATGTAATGATGGTTTTAAGCGGTATGAGTAATATGGAACAATTGTTGGATAATACCGGTTATATGGCAGAGCTTCAGCCATTAAATGAAGAAGAGCAGAGAATTATCCAAAAAGCTACGGATTTGATCAATTCGAACATTGTTATACCATGTACCGGCTGCTCCTATTGTACGGATGGCTGTCCAATGAAGATTGCCATTCCAAAATACTTCTCTTTGTATAATGCAGATTTACAGGAAATAAAAGAGAAGGGCTGGACACCCCAGGGAGAGTATTATGACAGGCTGACAAGCAGCTTTGGGAAAGCAAGTGCCTGTGTGGCATGCGGACAATGTGAAGGTGTATGTCCACAGCATCTGCCGATTATTGAACATCTAAAAGAGGTTGCTTCTCATTTCGAAGCATCAAACTAAAGGTTTATTTTACTGTTACTGGTTACCGCGACTGGTGATGATAAACAGGTTTCACGAAGACACGCTTTCGCTCCTGCCAGCACGTA
>JAIECC010000060.1 GCA_029068665.1 Lachnospiraceae bacterium | reverse complement strand
GTATGGAAGGCTTCCGAAAGCATTTTATGGAACATGCCGCCAGTGAGCAGACACAGAGGAATTGGAAGAAGCTGGTTGCCTGGTATGGAGATAAAGATACTGCTCTGAACGTGGCAAAAAATCCGGTTGGAGAAGATGTGATAAAAGCCTGTCATCTGCGGCAGGAAGCGGTGATGCAAAAGCTGGTGGACCGGAAGAAGGATGGTTATCCGGTGGATTCCTTTGAGGTAAAAGAGGTAATTGGTGAATACGGATTTGTGATGAAGCAAATGTTTCGTATCAAATACGAGAAGGAAATCATGCTTCGGCTGGCAGAGGTTTATCAAACCAATGAAGCGGTACGAGGAGAATGTGATCAGCAATATGGTCAGGGAGTGGCAGACTTTTTTGCAGAAGCGGTAACCGGATTCTACAAGTAAAAAGGATAAAGCAGGGCTGGAATATTATAGTTACTTCCAGCCCTGCAATTTGTTTATTTTTGATTTTTAGACATGTTTCGTTCTTGAATCAGTGCATCCAGCTTGTCCTTGACGGCCTGTTTGGCAATCTGATCCATTTGCTCTACCGTTTTAGGACCGCCGGAAGCGGCAAGGGCATAAGGATCATTTAGTGCAACTCCGGTTCCGGTCAGCATGCTGCGTAATTGGGCATAGGTCCATTGGCGTTGGTTTGCTGACATATGTTCATCAAAATATCCGGACCAGGGGCACAGATATTTTCCGGAAATAAATGACAGGCTGTTGCCGGAAGGACAGGACAGTGCTTCTTTATAAGCTTCTGCATAGTAGGACTCAATTGTGCTTCTGGAATCTTCCAATTGTGATAAATAGGATTCAAAATAAGTTTTGTTGGCAATTGAACCATCAGGATCCACTGTCCGGTACGGGTCAACCACCAGCTCTATCTGATTCTCTGAACGCCATTGGTCTACCATGTCCATAAAATCTTCCTTTGTCATTGTATTCAATTTTGCTGCTACCTTATCTGCCAAAGCGTCTAATTCATTTTGTCCTTCTTGGGAAATGGATATCTGATCATTTCCGGAAGCGGTGGATGTAGTTGGAGCAGGAGCGGCAGACTCCGGCCTGGATGGCGCAAAGTGTCCGGTTCGAAGTGTAGACATTCGGGTATTGGAATTCAGTGCAATATTCATAAATCAGGTCTCCTTTATGGTTTATTCTCTTCCTGTTATATCGGAAGGAGGTAAATGAAAGATGAGGTTGTTTTCTCTTGACAAATGGAAGGAAAAGGTTGTATCGTCATTAATACTGATTATAATGAGAAAGTAAGAAAGCAATGGAACAAAACC
>JAIECC010000006.1 GCA_029068665.1 Lachnospiraceae bacterium | reverse complement strand
TTTTTTTATTTTATTCTATATGTCTATTTCTATTATAATCTTTTATATTATTATCATGTAGTATACTATTTTCCATTTTATACACTGTTCTAATATAAATTCTCATTCTGACAGCCCCATTGTTTTATTTGTGCACTGCCTGCATTAACAGTGTGCTTGATTCAAAAAGAGGACCTCTTTCGAAGTCCTCTTACATTTCTTCCTATTTTAATTTATTCCTATGGCAATATTCTAGTAGCTCCGCATGGAGTCTGATAATATGCATTGGATACGATAATACCGGTTCTTGGTGTGCTGGCATGTACAATCTGTCCGTTACCAATATAGATTGCAACATGTCCAATGGTGGAACCACCATTGTTGTAGAACAACAGGTCACCTGGCTGTACCTCATAAATGCCGATGTTCGTTCCGTTATAAATCTGGTCTCTGGATGACCGATTCAAAGAATATCCAAAGTGTGCATATACACTCATGGTAAATCCGGAACAATCTGTTCCGTTGGTCAGACTGGAGCCGCCATATACATATGGATTCCCCACAAACTGCAATGCATAATTAACCAAATCTGCTCTGGAACCACTTACCACTCCGGTGTCAATCGGTGCAACAGCCGGTGCTGATTGCTGTGGAGTCTGCTGTGCCGGTGCCTGCTGTGCACTTTGCTGTGCCTGCCTTGCCAGTTCTGCCTGTCTTGCCAGCTCCGCTTCTTCCTCTTCCTTGGAAATCGCAGTTCCCAAATCATATTCTACTGCTATAAATTCATTGGATACAAATCCGGAAAACTCCTCAGATATCAGGAGCTTGGTCCATCCTTCTGCCGACTCTAATACCTCATAGGTTTCGCCCTCCGGAATCAGAGTAAGGCAGGTGCTTTCTGCACTGGCTTCTTCCCGTACCTTTAAGGTGGTGGTAGTTACCGTAGCTACCTTATTACAATTGGCTTCGGCATAATCTCCTGCATCATCACCAAATACTACATATTCATTCTTTACATAACCGGTAACTGAACCGGACTGAATCTTTGTCCATTCCTCGCCACGCTCCAATACCTCTGCAACGGCACCATGAGGAAGCTTTCCAAGCAGTTCGGATTCTGCATTTGCTTCTGCGCGAATATTCATATAATCAGATACATTCGCCATTAATTTATTCTCGAATTCCGGATATCTCGCCGTAGATTCCGGAACCGGAGCCTCTGTACTTTCCGGTACTGCTTCAGCTGCTGGAGTCTCAGTATTCTCTGCATCACTACCAGCCGGCATGGAAGCCACATACTGGTCTATAGCCGCATCGATACCTCCCACTGCCGTATCTTTATATGTTTCTGCCGCCTTTGTATGAATACTGCAGGTAAAAATCATTGCAGTACCAGCCGACAAAATAACCGCATTCCTTATTATCTTGCGTATCATCCTAACGTTCCTCCTAAAAGAACAAGCAAATTGTTACAAATATGTTACAAAACATTGAATTAATTATAGCACACAGATTTCAGAAGTCAACCCTTATATAATAGATATTATTTTAAAATTATTGTTGCTTTTTTCCTGTATCACTGCTATAATACTATCAATTAATTAGGAGGTGATTGTATGGATATTCCTGGATTATCAATTGCCATGTCTCTGGATAAGGTGAATACGAATTGGGGTATTGCCATGTTATCAAAGGCTCTCGATACAGTAGAAGATACCGGCGATTCACTGACTAAGTTAATGGAATCTTCCGTTACACCAGAGTTAGGACAGAATATTGATGTACGAGTATAATGTTATAGAAGACACAGCATCGTCTGTGTCTTTTGTATTATAAAAATGAACAAAGGAGTTTGAGCAATCCTTCGATTGCGAAATATGATAATGATTAAAGATATTTTTCAATCCGGAAAAACCGTTTTATCCTGTGAAGTGTTTCCACCCAAGCGAAACGATGATATTTACGGCATCTTCCGGACCTTAGATGAGATACAGCCCTATCACCCGGACTTTATCAGTGTTACCTACGGTGCCGGAGGTGGAACCAGCAAGAAAACAGCTACTATTGCCGCATATATTCAGAATATATGCGAAATCGAAGCCCTTGCCCATCTGACCTCTGTGGCAATGAACGAAGACTTTCTTCGACAGATGGTTCATGAATTAAATAAGAAAGGGGTCCATAATGTATTGGCACTCCGTGGGGATCAGCCAAAGGATATGTCGGATGAAGCATTTCAAAACCGCTGCTTTCAACATGCCAGTGATATTATTCCAATTATCCGGGATGCTGCACAAAACGAAATCTGCGTAGCTGCTGCCTGTTATCCGGAAAAGCATCCGGAATCTGCCAGCGTAGAGGAAGATCTGATTCATCTGCGCCAGAAGGCGGACACAGGAGTGAATTTTTTCATTACTCAGATGTTTTTTGATAATTCCAAATTTATAAAATTCCGGGATGCCGCCCGTACCTATGGAATTCAAACACCGATTTCTGCAGGAATCATGCCAATTACCTCTGCCAAACAAATCGGAACCAGTGTTCAGCTTTCCGGTTCTTCCATACCTACGGAATTAAGTAACCTTCTTGCCAAATATGGAGAAAATCCGGAGGATATGCGCAAGGCTGGTATTGATTATGCCATCCGCCAGATTAATGAATTAATTCAGGAGAATGTGGAAGGAATTCATGTATAC
>JAIECC010000059.1 GCA_029068665.1 Lachnospiraceae bacterium | reverse complement strand
CTTTCATTTTGTTTTCACTATTTCTCTGCTGCTCCTTCCACTACAGATTTTGCCAGACCTGCAATTCCCTGGATTTCAGAAGGGATAATAATCTTGGTTGCCTGCCCGTCTGCTGCCTTTGCAAATGCCTCCAGGCTCTTAATCTGAATAACGGCATCACTTGGATGTGCCTCATTTAAGTAGACCAATCCGGCAGCATTCGCCTTCTGTACCACTTCGATTGCTTCCGCCTGACCTTCTGCCTCCCGAATGGTTGCTTCCTTCTTGGCTTCTGCACGAAGAATCGCAGCCTGCTTATCTGCCTCTGCCTGAAGAATCAAGGATTCCTTCTGACCTTCTGCACGAAGGATTGCAGACTTTTTCTCTCCTTCTGCAATCAGAATCTGCTCCCGACGTTCCCGTTCTGCCTTCATCTGCTTCTCCATGGCATCCTGAATGGCTGCCGGAGGAATGATATTCTTTAATTCTACACGATTCACTTTAATTCCCCAAGGATCGGTTGCTTCATCCAGAGTGGCACGCATCTTGGTATTAATGGTCTCTCTGGAGGTCAGTGTCTGATCTAACTCTAAATCACCAATGATATTTCGAAGAGTCGTTGCCGTCAGATTCTCAATTGCCATAATCGGATTCTCAACACCATAGCAGAAAAGCTTCGGGTCTGTAATCTGGAAGAATACAACTGTATCAATCCGCATGGTTACATTATCCTTGGTAATTACCGGCTGGGGAGCAAAGTCCACTACCTGCTCCTTCAGGGTAACACGCTTTGCAATCTTATCAACAAACGGTGCCTTCAGATGAAAGCCCACAGACCAGGTTGCACGATAGGTTCCCAGTCGTTCTACTACATATGCATGTGCCTGTGGAACAATGTTGATGCAGGTAAACGCTATAATAATCAGAATTATCACTACCAATACACCCAATCCAACAAAGCCGCCAATCAATCCGGCTCCTATGACACCGGTTCCAATTCCATTCATATTTTATACCTCCGTTTTCTTTTCGTTTCTGGGAAGCTTTATTGCCCAGAACTGTGTTCCTTTATCCTATGCCATGAATTATCTATACCGATTCTACCAGGCATTTAACACCTCTGATTTCACGGATAACCACCTTTGTTCCCTCCGGTATTACCTGTGTCTCATTTACAGCTCTCGCCGTCCACTCAATATCACCGATTTTTATTTTGCCACTGGAAGCCTCATTATTGATGGTTTCCATTACAATCGAGGTCTTGCCGATCAGACTTTCCGCATTGGTCTTCTCAATTCGGTTATCCAAATGCCGCTTTGCAAAGCCTCTGGTACAGAGCAGCAATAGTGATGAAACCACAATAAATACAATGACCTGAAGCACAATCGGTCCTCCAAGCATTGCCACAATTCCCGCAACAAAAGCACCGGCTGCAAACCATATGGTGGTCAGTCCCAGACTAATTAATTCCAGAATAATAAATAGGATAACCAAAGCCAGCCAAATCAATACCAGAATACCCGGACTTTGTAACCATTTGATGCCAGTCAATACTGATACCATAGCATTCATAATCAACACCCCTTTCTTTTGCTTATCTCTATTCTATAACAGAGCCACACATGATACAATCCATAAATTTTAGAAATTCTAACGTAATCCCCGTTAGTTTTTCCGGAATTCTTCCAACTCTAAACTCTCATTATTTTCCAAAACGATTCGAATGGACCATTCATTTGCAAATAAAAGCAAGGGGTTATCTTTCATATCCTTTACCTTCTTACAATCACTGACACGCTTTAGCTTATTCAGATCTGTTGCCGGGTCTTTTACCCATCGGATGTAATTATAAGGCAGCGGTTCTAACCGGACCTCACAATTATATTCACTTTCCAGACGATATTTTAATACATCAAACTGCAGAACACCAACAACCCCTACAATAATCTCTGACAGATCAAGAGAATAATCCTTAAATATCTGTATTGCTCCCTCCTGGGCAAGCTGAGTCACACCCTTAATGAACTGCTTCCGCTTCATGGAATCCAAGGATACCAGCCGACAGAAATGCTCTGGTGCGAAGGTAGGAATCCCTTCATATTCAAACTTTTTCCCTGGTGCACATAGGGTATCTCCGATTGAGAAAATACCGGGATCAAAAATACCAATGACATCTCCTGCATAAGCCTCATCAATTACCTTTCGATCCTGTGCCATGATCTGCTGAGGCTGGGAAAGCTTCATCTTTCTTCCGCTCTGCACATGACAAACATCCTTATTGGCATCAAACTTGCCGGAACAGATTCGCATAAATGCAATCCGATCGTGATGAGCTTTATTCATATTCGCCTGTATTTTAAAGATAAATCCGGAGAATGGCGCTGTAATCGGATCGATCAGCCCTTCATTGGACAGCCGCGGAAGGGGAGATAAGGTCATTTTCAGGAAATGCTCCAAAAAAGTCTCAATTCCAAAGGTAGTCAGTGCAGACCCAAAGAACACCGGTGATAATTCTCCCTTATCAACCAATTCCTGATCCAAAGCATCACTGGCACCATCCAGCAGCTCCACTTCATCCAGCAGCTGCTGATATAATTCCTCTCCAATCTCTTCCTGCAAACGGGAATCATTGATATCATAAGCAGTTTCTGCCGCAGACTTAGAACCACCTACCGATACTGCCTGAAACATGGAAACCTGCTTTGTCTCCCGGTCATATACTCCTTTAAAGCGTTTACCGGCACCAATGGGCCAGTTAATGGGACAGGTCCTGATTCCCAACACAGTCTCAATATCATCCAGAAGCTCAAAGGAATCCTTTGCCTCCAAGTCCATTTTATTAATAAATGTAAAAATCGGTATATGCCGCATGACACATACCTTGAACAGCTTAATGGTCTGTGCCTCCACACCTTTGGAAGCATCAATTACCATAACTGCCGAATCCGCCGCCATCAGGGTACGATAAGTATCCTCTGAGAAATCCTGATGTCCCGGAGTATCCAGAATATTGATACAATATCCATCATAATTAAACTGTAATACGGAAGAGGTAACAGAAATTCCTCGTTCCTTTTCTATTCCCATCCAATCAGAAACAGCGTATTTGGAATTTGCCTTTCCCTTTACGGAACCTGCCGTATTAATGGCTCCTCCATATAATAAAAACTTTTCTGTCAAGGTAGTCTTACCTGCATCCGGATGTGAAATAATTGCAAATGTTCTTCTTTTCTCAATTTCTTTTTGATATTCCTCTGCCATAACAGCCTCCTATTTCTTTCAGCCTCACATTGCTCTACTATAACATGTTTTTTAAGGCTTTTCCACTGTTTTCCACAGCTAGGCAGGAATCAGAAATTTTTCACAATATTCTCTTGCCGGTGTCGGTACAGAGAAGAAATATCCCTGAATATCATCACAACGGTGAGAGCGCAAGAACTTATACTGCTGGTCATTTTCCACGCCTTCCGCAGTCACGCTCATACCCAGAGAAAGTGCGAACTCTATCATACCCACTACAATCTTATCGCTCCGCTCATCTCCAATGGTATCGATAAAGCTCTTGTCCATTTTCAATATATCTACCGGAATCACCTTCAATGTCATCATAGAAGAATATCCCACACCAAAATCATCAATTAATACTTTAATGCCCAGGGCATGAAGCTGATCAACGGTCTTCCGCAGGATTTCTTCATTATCAAACATGGCGCTTTCTGTAAATTCCAAGGCCACATACTGAGAAGGCAGGCCTGTGGCCTCCAATATCTCCGCATAAGCATCTACAAAATTCTGTTCTGCCAGCTGTACTCTGGATAAATTAACCGATACCGGAACAATCGGTCTTCCTTCATCCAGCCACGCCTTTTGACGCAGGCATACCTCTCTGAACATATAACGATCCAACTCTGCTATGGTACCATTGTTCTCCAAAACCGAAATAAACCGACCAGGCGGTATAATTGTTCCATCCGGACGAATCCAGCGGACCAAAGCCTCTGCACCAGAAACCTCCCCGGTCTCTGCATTGATTTTTGCCTGATAATAAACAGCAAATTCCCGATTCCTTAACGCAGTGGAAAAATAATTTTCCACATATTGTTCCCATACCAGCTGCTCCTCCATATTGGAATTATAAAACGCAAAAAAATGATTTCCCATTTCTTTTGCAGCTGCAAATGCCATCATGGAACGATTGAAGGCAGTAGAAAACGTCTCATCTGAATCTTCCATCAGGTAAATACCCACTCGAAGACTCAGCTTGTATCCACCATTAGATACTTCCTGAAGCTGCTTTCGATAGTTCCGGATTCTTTGCTCTAATTCCTCCTTGGTCTCATAGGTCAGCAGGACAACAAAGCGGTCAGCGGTACGATGTCCGCAGCACTCATACATCCGAAATATATCTTTCCATTTTGCATCCATATTTCGAATAATCCGGTCTCCCTCATCATAACCGTACAAATCATTGATCAGCTTGAATTTATTCAAATCCAGTGTCAGCAATGCAAATTTCAGATTGGAATTATTTCGCACGGTTTCTTCAAAAATCTGCTGAAACTTCACATAAGTATATCCTCCGGTAATTGGATCCACATAGGCAAGCGTCATCAGTTCCTCCTGACGTTTCTTCTGCTGCTGTAAAATCAGCCATACCAGACCAAAAAATACGGAAATCAACACAACAAAGAGAAATACGGTATTTCGAATTACCCGATTCAACTGCTGATCAATGATTCGAGCCGGAA
>JAIECC010000058.1 GCA_029068665.1 Lachnospiraceae bacterium | reverse complement strand
ATCCATAATAATTCAACTCGCTCTCAAATTCCGGTTTATCGCTCTAAATTAAGGTTTGTCTTACTGTTACCTGCTACCACCTTGGGGTAATCACCCATATAATTACCACCAGACGTGCTGGCAGGAGTGCAAACCTTAATTTACTTCAATACGACTGCCGTATAAGAACCGCATCCATAAGACACAGCCAATGCAGTCTTCACACTGCCGGAATCAATCGCCTTAGCTGCTTCCACCAACTGGGCATTGGCACTGGCAGCCCGACAGTCTCCGGTCTGCTTCCGTACATCAATGATTTCTTTATTGCCAAACAGTTCAGTCAGTACAGCTTCCTCTGCTGTCTTCTGTGCCTGATTACTGGTTATAGCATAGACTCCATCTACTTCTGATGCAGAAAGTTCCGCACGTTCCAACGCCTTCCGGATTGCATCCTTCATGGCATCTGCCTCAGAATAAGCATCTCCTCCTGCGGAATGGGTACAGGCATAGCCTGCTACCTCTGCATATTTATGTGCCTGTCGTTTGTCTGCACTAGTTTCTGTCTCCAGTACAACGGCAGAGCTTCCTTCTCCCAGAACCCTGTCTCCATTGATTCCACTGTGTTCATAGAAATAAGTCACCATATCAGAGCCTTCGTCTGTTCCGGCTGCCAGCATGATATCTTCATTCCCCTTGCCTAATACATCACAGGCATAAGCAGCACTTTGTAAGCCAGCCTGAGTACCATTGGCTACGGTAGCACAATACCCCTTTGTCTTAGTGAAAATGGAGAAATGTCCGCCCGCTGCATTATATACTGTATTAGGGAAGGTAAAGGCACTGCCTGCCGTAGCTCCCTTTTCACAGATATTTTTCTGGAAATTTGACACTTCCGTAACCGGACCGGCAGAGGTACCAATAATCGTACCGATTCTGCGTTCATTCTCTTCCGATATTGTAATACCTGCGCTGTTTAAAGCATCTATTCCGCTAATCAACTGAAGCTGACTGAACTTATCCAGCTTCCGGAATACTCCAAGCTTTACTCCACGTTCCGTAAAGTCCTTCATTTCTAAGGCAACATTTGCCACCTTTCCGTTTTCATCTGTACTTTCACTTAATACCTGTCCAAAACCGGTAATAAATATTCGTTCTGCTTTTGTTTCATCCTGCTTCTGACTTTCCACGGCGTTTTTTGCAAATATGATACTTGCATTGGTGCCGCCAAAAGCAAAGGAATTGGACAATGCCATTGGAATCTCTTTCTCCCGGCTTTCATTTGCCACAAAATCCAGTTCTCCTGCTTTTTCTGCCAGTACAGTCTTGTCCTCTTCCGAATAACCAATGGTTGGCGGAAGGGTATTTTCACTCACTGCCTTTACCGTAAATACTGCCTCTACCGCACCGGCTGCACCTAAGCAGTGACCGGTCATGGATTTTGTAGAACTGACGGATACATCCGTTCCATCAAAAATCGTATGCAGGGAAAGGAATTCCGCCTCATCATTTTTGGCAGTACCGGTTCCATGGGCATTCACATAAGCAATGTCAGACGGTTCTACACCGGCAGAAGCCAAAGCCCGTCGGATGACATCCATCTGCCCCTGTCCGGTAGGGTCCGGTGCCGTAATGTGATAGGCATCACAGTTTACACCATAGCCTGCAACCTCACAATATATCTTAGCTCCTCTGGCAACAGCATGCTCATATTCTTCCACCACCAGAATACCGGAGCCCTCTCCTAAAGTAATTCCCTTACTATGATTCAACGGAGAACAACTCTCCACGGATAGTGCCTGCAATGCATGGAATCCGGCAAATGCCAATGAAGAAAACGGATCCGTACCACCAGCCAGGAATACACTGCCGTTGCCGGAACGAATCAAATCACAGGCATAGGCAATACTCATAGTACCTGCCGCACAGGCATTTACAATATTCGCAGTCACACCGTTTAATCCCAGATATGCTGCTGTATTGTTGGCAATGGAAGAAGCAGCCATGTTAGAAATCCGGCTATCGTCTTCTTTTCCTTCCTTCTGTGCAGTCAGATATTCATCAATGCTGACTGCACCACCGATACAGCTTCCTACGATTACACCTGCTTCCTGGACAGTCGTCCCCTGAAAGCCGGCATCTGCAATTGCCTCTTCTGCCGCCTTGATACACAAACGGGCAGAACGGTCATATTGAGGTGCCGGAAGCTCTCCGTATTTCACCTCACCACCAAGATTTGCATAGCATCCCTCCGTATTCACGGAAGTGACCTCAGCAATCCCGGTTCTGCCATTTTTAATACTGTCCCAGCTTTCCTCTACATTATTTCCCACCGGACAAATAATTCCCAAGCCGGTGATTACGCATCGCTTCTTCATGAATTACGCCTCCGCATTTTCCACTACATAATTAGTTAACGCATTGATATCCCGAAAGTTCGTCTTATCAACGCCTGTCATATTTACGCCGAACAAATCATCAATTCCAGCAATGATTTCCAGAGAATCCACGGAATCCAAACCAATGTCACCGCCGAATAATTCAGAATCATCCTCTAAGATTTCCTCTGGAATTCTTAAATTCTCAACTAACATTTCTTTAATCTTTGCTGCTACTTCTGCTCTCTCCATTTTATAACTTCCTTTCTTGTACATAATAATATCTCTATCCGGAGCAATTTAAGCTCCATATCAAGCGCATAGCGCCTAATATTCCATTTCTACTCTTCTGCTGCCGCAACCTCTGCCTGCACTGTATGGGTAGTTTCGCTTTCCTTCCCCTGTCCATGGGCTTCCAGTTCCAGCTTCATAAGAGCAATCCGTTCCCTGGCTTTTGCCGCTTCCTGCTTTGCATAAATAGACTTTCTCAAGTCCTTTGGGCACTCCAGCTTATAGCCTTTTCCAATCCGAATCCGCTTTCGTTCTCCAAAAAACAGCTTATAGGCACCAACATGGGCACATTCCACAATCTCTGCTCCTGTCTTTTCTGCCAGAACAGCAAAGCCCGGCTGAAATTCATGCATTTCCCCTTTTGAGGTCTTACCCTCCGGAAAAATCAAGATGGATGTTCCTGCCTCCAACAGCTTCCTGCAGGTATCATACCAGTCGGTATTCATTCCAGAACGATCAATCGGAACACTTCCATAGGCTTTTAAGAATACTCCAAACTGCTTTTTGTCATACCAGTCCTTTGCAACCAGAAAGTAAGGCTTCTTCTTATGTAATACAGAGGCAATCAAAGCTCCGTCATTATGACTCATATGATTGCAGATAAATACAACCGGACGCTCCGTCTTCATAATATCCGGGTCCTCATATTCAATCTTGGGGCGATAAGCCATATACATTCCTGCCTGAATGATTCCCCTTAATAACCCTTGTACCATCTTTCCCATGACTGATTCCACGCTTTCATTCTCTTTCGTTCTCAGAATATGTCTGACCTTTCAAATCTATGCCTTATGTACCTGTAACCACCGGCACAGTGTATATGTCGACTTTCTGACCTCTTGACATAGTTTTCAAAACTACTATATATTCATATCAATTTTTGTAGAAAAATGATAGAAACAAAAACGGCTCGGTGTACAAAAACCATACACCAAGCCGAAAATGTACTAAAAATTATTCGTTCTCCTTATTCCTCCAGCATTTGTGGCAGCGCCATAGAAAATATTCGTTCTACATCCTTCAACTCTTCTGATAAAGATGTCTTCATACCTTTCTCCAGCCATTCCTCAATCAAGCCCTGTATCACATACTTACTGGCATTGATCAAAGTCCGTCTATTTTGTTCTGAAAGCTTCTGCTCTCCCACACTATACTCAAAGTAATGCTTCAGAACAATCTCCACCGTACTTCTTACATATCGGTACATATCATCTTTTTTAGCTGAATCAAACAAATGCCGGACAATCTTAGGATTTTCCTCTAAATACTCAAATACATCATTCACAGCTTCCGTCAGAGAGCCCCCATGCTGCATTTCCTCAATCATTTTCCGGGCTTCCCGTTCCAGAATATCCTCGATAATATTATAAGTATCATCATAATAATAGTAAAAGGTATTGCGGGTCAGTCCACATTCCTCAACAATATCCTTTACCATTACCTTTTCAAAATTCTTCTCTTTTAAAAGCTTCAAAAAAGCGGTTTCTATTGCGTTTTTCGTTATCTGCTGTTTCACCGGATTCTCTCCTGCCTGCTTTGTTCTTAATTTTGCTGTTCCTTGTCAATCAACTCTAATGCCATATCTACCATTTTTCCCCATTTTTTTGCCTTAATCACGTCCGAATATAATTCCCCGCCATAATACAGATAATACCATTCCCGCTCTTCCACGGTGGGATTCTCTGTTCGAATCTCGTCCAGCATTTCTTCCGTGACACGGGTATGAAAGTCCAGAAATTCTTTCATAAAATCCTGAAATTCCAACTCCATTAGTTGATTATATTCTTCCTTGTACTCCCTGGTTTCCCGATGTCTGGCAAATCGCCGCTTTAATTCTTCCTTTCCCGGTCTTTCGTTCATGTTCCCTACCTCACACGATTTTTTATTCCGGTTATTTATATCATTAATCCTGCCACCGGCAGCTTTTCTGCATACTATGGCATAAAAAGACAGATACCCCACAACAGGAGTAAATGCAATGGATAAAAAGCATAAAATACATATTTCAGATTCCAGCCCCGCTTTCCATTATAATATGCAATCGGCCACAATACCAGAAACGCACTGATTTCCATTACACTGGAGGCCATCAGGATTACACAGGTCATGCCCGTTGCCAGAAGCTTCTGCTTCCGGAACAAATACATCATGACAATTGCCAGGACACCAACTGCCCCGTAATCTGTCCGCAGCAGAAAACCCAGCCCCATCCCTGCAATGGTAATTCCTATATTCATCACAACCTTTATGACCATATTCCACTTAGTACCAGATATTGCCTGTAACCCAATCACAGTAAGAAGTCCAATGGCCAATGTAAAGAATACATTTTGATAGCTAGCTTCAATTATCTTCCCGGAGAAAATCTCTTCCCGGTTCAGATTAAACGCAAAATCAAAAGGGATTTCCGATACCAGAGCAAATATCACCAGCCGCAATAAATATTTCCATTTATTTTTGGTATGCTCCAGACCCTCGATCAATAAAAATATGAAAATCGGGAATCCCAACCGTCCGATTATCCGCATAACAAAATACAGGATTACAA
>JAIECC010000057.1 GCA_029068665.1 Lachnospiraceae bacterium | reverse complement strand
TCTGTAAGGTATTATGCGAAAAGCATGGGGGCTATTTGAAAATCATGAACGAAGAAGGCGGAGGAGCAGGGGTTCTGGCTGTATTTGAATAAGGAATGACAGGAAAGACGTAACCTTTTATTAATAAAATATTAGGATAGTTATCATTTGTTTTAAGTATGATAGGGAATGAAAGGTTGGGGAGATGTGTATGAATGAAAAAATATTGATTGTTGACGATGAACATGAAATTGCAGATCTGGTAGAACTATATCTTCAAAATGAGAATTACGAGGTTTTAAAATTCTATAATGGGACGGATGCATTAACTTGTATTCAGAATACTACACCGGATCTGGCAATTCTGGATGTGATGCTTCCGGATATAAGTGGATTTCAGTTATGCCAGAAAATCCGTGAGCATGACTGCTATCCGGTTATTATGCTGACAGCTAAGGGCGAAGAGGTAGACAAGATCAATGGTTTGACCCTTGGTGCGGATGACTATATTACGAAGCCCTTTCTTCCCTTAGAGCTGATTGCACGCGTAAAAGCACAGCTTCGCAGATGGAAGCGTTATAATGGCGGGGGAAAAGTGGAGGAGGATATTCTGATTCATTCCGGACTGGTTCTGAATGTGAAAAGCCATGAATGTACATTAAATGGGAAACCGCTGTCACTGACGCCCATTGAGTTTTCTATTTTACGGATTCTGTGTCAGCAGAAGGGAAATGTAGTCAGCGCAGAGGAACTGTTCCATCAGATCTGGGGCGATGAATATTTCAGAAAAAATAACAATACCATTACGGTTCACATCCGGCATCTGCGGGAAAAGATGGGGGATTCCTTTGAAGACCCCAAATATATAAAAACGGTATGGGGGTGTGGATATAAAATTGAACGGTAAGAGAAAGGGAACCTGGAAGCGGGCCCTGATATTTTTAGCAGCGCTGCTTTGTGCATTGCAGCTATGTTTTGTGATTTATAATCTTGCGGACCGGAAACTAAACGGTATGATCCGGGAGTGGGTGGAAGCTAATTTTATGACAGAGTTTTCCGCATATGATGTAGATACGAATACCTCATATGAAACAAGAGACATAAAATGGCATTCAGTCAAGGAATTATTCATAATCGTATTATGTGGCAGTGTGGCAGCAGGAGTAACCATTGTATTTGTGACCGCATGGGTGTATGCGGACCGAAAGGTAAAGCAGGAAACGGCAAATACCAATCGGATGATTCGCGCTTATATGATGGGACGTGCAGATGTGGAAACCTTGTTCTTAGAGGAAAATCCTGAGCTTTATGCCCTGCTGGTAGAAATAAAAGCATCCATGGAGCGGAATGAGCAGCTTATGAAAGAAGAAGCTGACAGAAAGAATGATTTGATTGTGTATCTAGCACATGATTTGAAAACCCCTCTGACCTCGGTAATCGGATATCTGAGTCTGCTGGCAGAGGTACCGGATATGCCTATGGAGCAGAAAGCAAAATATACCAATATTGCATTGGATAAAGCCCAGCGTCTGGAAAAGCTGATCAATGAGTTTTTTGATATTACCCGGTATAATCTTCAGCAGATTGCTCTGGAGAAGGAAACCATTGATCTTTCTTATATGCTGGTTCAGATGACCGATGAATTCTATCCGATTCTCAGTGCCCATGGCAATCGGGTACTGCTTCAGGTTGAGGAAGGGCTGGTAATATATGGCGATGGGGAAAAGCTGGCAAGAGTATTCAACAATATTTTGAAAAATGCAGTTGCATATAGTTATCCTGATACGGAAATACAGATTATGGTAACCAATCGTGAGCAGGAGGTAACAATCTGTTTCCGCAATCAGGGAAGAACGATTCCTCAATATAAGCTGGATGCTATATTCGAGAAATTCTTCCGCCTGGATGAAGCGCGTTCTACCAATACGGGAGGAGCAGGACTTGGACTGGCAATCGCAAAAGAAATTGTTACCTTGCATG
>JAIECC010000056.1 GCA_029068665.1 Lachnospiraceae bacterium | reverse complement strand
CTCTTATCAAAAATATTATAAAATAAAATCAAGCCTAATAATAACATGCCATCCAAAGCCACCTGAATTCCGATTGCATGCTCAGTTAGCATATAATAATATGCCTTTGGAATCATCAAAAATCCTAAAAATTGCAGATAAATCCAATCCGTCCAACGATTCTCACTCTTCGATGCCAAAATAAACATCACAATTGCCGGCAATAAGAAGGTCAGATTGTACATATATGCATTGGGACTTAAAAATACCATTAATGCAGTTAATACCAGCATTTTCTTCCACAATACCTGTTCATGCCACAAATGATACAGACTCCAAAGTGCCAATGCTGATCCCAGTACCAGATAAACCGGCATGACCGGAAACCAGTCCGGTATGGTCAGATTATTCCATATCATAAACGGAAACCGCAGCAAGGAGGTCAGACCAACTCCAAAGTACACATTCGGCACCTCTGTTTCATATCCCTTACCAAAGGAGAGCAAGGCATAACCAAATTCCACAATATTTTGCCAGATTCCTCCCTTAAACAGCAAAAACGGAATCAGGGAACTAATACCAGCGCTTAAGGTAGCAATTCCCATATTCTTCCATTTCTTTTCAACGAAATAGATTAAAAACAAGAAAATCGGATAAATTTTAATAGCCGTTGCAAGTCCAAGAAAGATTGCTGCAAGGGGTTCATTTTTCTCATAAAAGTACGCAAAAGCCAGGTAACAGACAATTGCAATCAAAAGATAATTTCCCCGGTCCAGCATATAAATATAGGGTGCTGTAAAAATCAAAACCGGGATGGTAAGTATCAAAAGAAACCGGTTGGGAAACAGTTTTTTTTCTTTAGAAAGAAACGCGTACAGCAATCCTCCAAGCAATAAAGTAAAAATTCCTACAAATAAAATATAGGATACTTTTCCTTCTGTCATGGTGACCAGCTCATGAGTCGTATAGGTTTTATAATCTGCCATTAAGGAAAACAGCCACGCAATTCCCAGTATAAATGGCGGATAAGAAGAATAAAAGTCCACATAAGGACGACCTTCTGCTACCATTGCATTCACATTAAAAAAATCCATATACTGATCTGCCGGCCAGAACAAAAAGCTGCCATCCGGATAAACATACCCTAATACCTTCTGTCCATATAGGGAAAAAGCCCCATATAACAGATAACCGATAATAATAAATAATAAAATTCCGATAATTTTCTTTTGCTGCTTCATCTAAAGCTCCTTATCTCCGGTAAAATTAATCCGCTCCTCTTCCACCACAAGCGGCCGATTCATAACACGTTCATTAATACTTAACACATATTCTCCTATAAATCCAATGAAAAAGAGCTGAATCGAACCCAGGAAGAACATACCAATCAAAATCGGGGCCATTCCTGCCTGGAACTGATTCCACATAACCAGCTTCATGATTAAATAAACCAGTGCAATCAAAATACTGATGCCTCCGCAGGCACAGCCGGCAAAGGTGGCAAGCCGTAAGCCGATCTTTGTATAAGAAGTAATGCTGAGCATGGCGGCATCATACAGGGTATAAAAGTTATTATGGGTCTTTCCTGCTCGCCGCTGAGGCTGCTCATAAGGAATTTCCTTTCTCTTAAAGCCCAGTTCGGCTACAATTCCTCTCATAAATGGCTTCGGATCCTTTAAGTCCCGTAATACATCAATAAAGGACCTGTCATACAGACCGGAGCCTGTAAAATGTTCAATCTGTTCCACATCAGAAAATCGTTTGATCATCTTATAATAAATACTGCGCATAAGATACATCAGCTTACTCTCTTTGCTGCTGGTTTTGATACCGATTACGATTTTATAACCATTTTCCCATTCTTTAATATACTGTGGTATCAGTTCAATGGGATCCTGAAAATCGCAAACCATGGAAATCGTACAATCTCCCGTAGTCTGCAGCATTCCATAATAAGGAGAATTAAACTGCCCAAAATTTTTCGCATTAAAAATCGCTTTTACATTGGGATTTTTACTGCAGATTTCCCGTAACAGTTCTCTGGTCTTATCATGCGAATCATTGTCAATAAATACCAGCTCATAATTGTATTCCGTAAGCTGGGTTTCAAATAGATCAACAATCGCTTCACTCATGGGAACTACATTTTCTTCTTCATTATAACATGGAATTAATATACTAATTGTTTTTTTCATTTTTTCATTTCCTCTTTATACCATTGTACTGTTCTGCGAATTCCTTCCTCAAAGGATATCTCCGGCTGAAAGCCTGTATCCTGCTGTAAATTCTCAATATCAGCACATAGATACATTACCTGCTTATCATAGTATGGAACTTCACCAAAGCCAATCTCAATATTTTTATCAATGGTATCCCGAATCACTGTAATATATTCTGCCAATGGTCTTACCTGACCACTGCCAATACAGTACACCGAGCCGTCTATCCCCTGCTCAGCCGCCAGATAAAATGCTCTGGCCGCATCCTCACAGTACAGATAATCCCACATCTGCTCTCCCTTCGTATACTGAGGGCGTTCCTGATTTAGCATCTTAATGATCCCGGACATTACCATGGTATGCAGCCCGTCATGGGGACCATAGGTGCTGAGGATTCTGACCCATATATGCTTCATGCCCATCTGCTGGCATAAAATACGGGTCATCTGCCCGGCACATAATTTTCCAATTCCATATCCGGTTTCCGGCTTTGTAGGCGTATCCGGTCCCAGCTTGATTCCATCTACCCTTCCGTACTCCGCCTGGGAACCGGCTCCAAGGAATGTGGTACAGCCTGCCGCCTTTGCCAGCTCCACCGCATCCAAAGCAGCCTTTACATTCTGATTCTGCAGCTGCATGTCGTTTCTGGATTCTCCAAAGGTACCATCCCATGCAAAGTGAAAAAAGGCATCATAGGTGTCATGAAGCTGTTCCTTTACCGCAGAAAGATTGGACAAATCACATTCGATTACCTTCACATAATCACTGACCGGAAGAGCTTCTCTCCGCTTCGAATTCGGCCGTACAATCACCAGAACCTCTATCTTCTTTTGTATAAATAATTGAATTAATGCAAGTCCCAGCATACCGGTGCCTCCGGTAAGAATGACCTTCTTCATAATTTATAATCCTCTTCTTCTTCCAAAACTATTCTGTCTTAATTTCTGCAGCTTTCCCTTCCGTCTTCTTTCGAAACGGATCTGCTAAGATAAATGATTGGCCTCATATTCTTCCTTTGGAAGAAATGGGAACATATCATCAATTGGCGGTGAAACGATTCTGCCATCCGGCAATACTTTGGAAGAAAGCTTCGGTTCAAAGTTCTGCTTTTCATCTACAATGGCCTCACATAAAACCGGTCCTTCCGTATTCAACAGCTTGCCCAAGCCTTCCTCTACATTATCCAGACTGTCTATCCGTACATAAGGGATTCCATAAGCATAAGCAAGTTTTTCAAAATCCGGAAAGCTCAGGCCATTGCCGTCGCAAACCCCTACCAACGGTTCACCCTTGAACAGATTCGTCTGAGTCTGACGGATGGAATGGTATCCATTATTATTAATAATAATCAGTTTCATATTCAACTGATTATAAACTACCGTCTGCAGCTCCTGCAGATTCATCTGAAAGCTTCCGTCACCATCAATACAGATGACCCGCTTCCCTTCCCGTGCCACACAAACGCCCAAGGCTGCCGGAAATCCATATCCCATAGCGGCACAGCCGGAGTTGGTAAATAACCGCTGTTCTTTTTTCAACTCTGCCGCCTGAAAGGTTATTACACAGGCGCTTCCGTTTCCACAGATGATATCATCTCCCTCTGTCAGCTGTTGAGAGAGTTTTGTAATAAATACATATGGGTTAATCGGAGTTTCTTTCTTATAATATGAAGGCAATGTAGCCGGATACTTCTGATTAATCGCTCTGGCCCAGCCCAGCCACTCCTTCTGCTGCTCCGTAGCGCCTGGGTAATCTGCCATCAGCAGAGCCTGCATAGCATCCTTCACATTGGCATGAACCGGTAAATCCACCTTTACTGTAGGTTTCCGCAGCTCCGCCTCATCAATATCCACTACGATTTTGTAAGCCTGCTTGGCAAAATCATGATAATTATAGCTGATTTGACGAATATTCAGACGACATCCCAGCACCAGCAGTAAATCACTGTTCTGAACCACAAAATTACCGCCTCTGGTTCCTACCGTCCCCGGTCTTCCACAATACAAAGGATGTTCATCCCACAACACATCATGGGCATTCCATGCAGTAACCACCGGAATCCCCAGCTTATCGATTAATTGCAAGAATTCATCATATGCCTCACCTAAACGGATACCGGTTCCTGCAAATACAACCGGCCGTTTAGCAGCCTGAAGTCTGCTGAATATTTCTTCTGTTAAAGCTGTATCATAGACCGGATTTTCCTGCACCTCTAATTCGGATACATCAAAGCCCTTCAGTTCCTCGGTTTCGATGGGTGCTGCCTGCACATCCAACGGAATGTCCAGCCATACCGGTCCTTTTCTTCCGTTCCTGCATAAATACCATGCTTTTTCCAAATGATATCGAATCTCATTGGGCTCCGTAATCATAACCGCATACTTGGTCATAGTCTTCACCGTATCGACAATCTGAAATTCCTGATCCCCCAGCTGCCGTAAAGGTACATCCGTAGACCAGGTAGTGGTTTCCCGTTTCACCTGTCCGGAAATAATAAACATAGGGATGGAATCCTGCCATCCGCCCAGTACACCGGTAATGGCATTGGTTCCTCCCGGTCCGCTGGTTACACATACTGCCGCTACCTTTCCGGTAGCTCTGGCATAACCCTCTGCTGCAATGGAGCATGCCTGCTCATGATGATTATAGGTGCTATGAAGCCCTTCCTTATGTCCCAATGCATCATTTAAGTGCATGGCACCGCCGCCGGTTACCGTAAATACATCCGTAACTCCCTGCTTTACCAGAAAATCAGCAATATACTGTGCAACTTTCATTTTCATCTCTGTCTGTCTCCTCTAAATTCAAAATTACCCTAATTAAAGTACTTTAATACTTCCAATGGCGTATCTGCACTTCCGATACAGGTATGCTTTCGTACATCTTCTTCTGTTCGAAAATCAAATCCGTATGTAACTCCTATAAAATCCACACCGATCTGCTCTGCTCCGTTAGCATCATGCCAGCTGTCACCAATCATAACTGCATTACTGTAATCTGTGGAACCCAGGTCTTCCATACATTTCTGAATGATATCCATCTTCTTCAGCTTTCCTTCAAAGTCAGAACCATATAAGATATTGGAATAACGGTCAAATCCAAAATACTTTAAAATCCGTTCCGCATAATCCTGCCGCTTATAGGTTGCTACAGCAATCTGAATTCCCCGTTTTACCAGTTCCTCCATCAGTTCATAGATGCCCTCATAGGGCTTTGCCTTTGTCAGATTCTCGCCTTTATAGCTTAAGCGGAACTCTGCTGCCATGGCATCTGCCTGCTCCTTTTCCAGATGATAGGTTCTCGCAAAGGAATCCTGTATTGGCGGACCGATAAAGCTCCGCAGTACCTCCGGTTCCGGCATGGGATAGCCAAATTTACGAATGGCATGTTCCACCGAAGCCAGCACACCCTCTCTGGTATCTAATAAGGTGCCATCTACATCAAATACAGCAATTTCATATTTTTTCATGACTCACTACTCCTGTCAGCTTTCAAGCCTGCTATTCCTTACTGGTATACTGAGAATCTGTAATAAAATTCATGGTGATATCTTTCTGAAGCTCCTGCAGAACACCGGATACATACTGATTCAGTTTTTCTGCCTGTTCCTTATTGAAATTGTACTCCATGTAAGCGTTGATATAATTCTGCTTTTTATCTCCAATATAACCATCAAAGCCGCCTAATGCCACTTGGGTGACCCCAATCTTTTTCATTACCTTCAACAGCATTACAAAGGAATTATCCATGCAGACACCATCCGCTTCCCGGTCCAGCAGGGAACTGTACTGCAGGGTATAATCAAAGCTTCCATCGGTCTTTGTTACATTGGAGGTAGCGATTACCTTTAGCGATGGATTCTGGGATAATGCAGTAGCCAGCTGAACATACCGCTTGGAATTGCTCAAAAAGACATAATCACTGTTCAGTTCACCGGAAATAAAATTAACGGAAACAATAATTGGATTCTCTTTTTCCACATATGTCTTGATTTTATCCAATTGCTTCTGCACATTCAGACCCGGTCCTAATAACAATACATTGCGGTTTTGGAACTGAGCGGTTAATTCTTCAATGTCCTTTTCATCATTTACAACAATATTCTGATAATCCAGATACAGCTGCTCAATCAGCTTCTGGTCATACATTAACTGCTTCTCACCCTCCAGCTTGCTTAAGATCTCATTAATAGACTTAACAGACAGGGTCCGCTTATCCATTAGATAGGATACATAATTCGGATGACAGTCATTGGACGCAGCAATAAAAAAGAACATATTATAGCCCCAAGGAGTCATCTTATAAATCGGCATCACATTGGCATCTACCGCCTCCAGCATCTGGCTGATATCATAATTCTTTCCGTATCGGTCATTCAGATGCATGGCAAGCAATTCAATCGGTGCGTTCCCGGCACTTTTTCCCATACCATAGATGGTACCGTCCACCAGTACCATACGCTCCGTTTCATGAGCCAGCATTTCAATACAGTTGGCATAAGCCATCTGGAAATTATTATGAGAGTGATAACCCACACCAATGGATGGTTTTAAATGCTCATTTAATAATTTATAATAATGCATCAAATTCTCCTGATGCATCAGCCCATAGGTATCCACCATAGATACTGCATAAGGCTCCAGATCATTTGCCAGTCCGATTAAGTCCATTAATTCCTCGTCCTCATAGCTGGTAATGGAAACCAGCTGTACAAACACCTTATAGCCTAATTCCTTCAGCTGCCGACAGAAATCAATGGCCTGCCAGCGGATATGCTTCTTGAAAATCACACGGATTCCATCCAGATAAGAATCCTTGCATGGCTGAATATGCTCAATACCACAGGTACCGTAATCAATCATTC
>JAIECC010000055.1 GCA_029068665.1 Lachnospiraceae bacterium | reverse complement strand
CAATTAAAAGGAACTCCGGACATTCTGTAATTTTACTGGCTTTGTCCATGGTAAACAGGGCAGAAGATACCAGAAGGAATGGAAAAATCATAAAGAAAAGCCCCGGTTATGGGGCTTTCCGATGAATGTTTACTTTTTGTCGGTTACGAAGCTGGCCTCTTATTCTACGGTCTGACTTGCAGCAGCCTCTAACTGGCGCTGTTCATAATCCGTTACGGTTTCCGTCTTGGCATTCAGGTTCTTTTGTGCTGTAGAAAGCATCAGCTTAATACGATTGAGCTGATTGACCTCAGAAGCACCCGGGTCAAAGTCAACGGCAACAATATTTGCATCCGGATATGCTGCCCGCAGCTCTTTAATAACACCTTTTCCTACAATATGGTTTGGCAGACAGCCAAAAGGCTGACAGCAGACGATATTTGGCACATCGGATTTAATTAATTCTATCATTTCTGCAGTCAGGAACCAGCCTTCACCGGTCTGGTTGCCAAGAGATACAATCGGTTTTGCATATTCTGCCAACTCATTAATGTGGGCAATGCTGTTGAAATGTTTGCTTGCAGCTAATTCCTTCCGGGCAGTAGAGCGGTACAGATCTAAGAATTTAATAACCCAGTTATTAATGGTTGCGGATTTTTTGGTTTTACCCAGGAATTCATGCTTATAATTCGCATTGTAGGCACAATAATCCAGGAATCCGGATAAGTCCGGCATGACTGCTTCCGCACCCTCTGCCTCTAAAAGTTCTACGATATTATTGTTGGCACATGGCTGGAATTTAACTAAAATCTCACCTACCACACCAACTCTCGGTTTCTGAATGTTCTTAATTGGCAGCCGGTCAAATTCCCGAATAATTCCCTTGATATTTTTCTTGAAGGAGCGCATACTGGCTCCGTCCTCGATAGCCCGGATACAGATATCCTCCCACTTTTTGTGAAGCGCATCTGCGGAACCCGGTACTTCCTCGTAAGGACGCATGTGATAGAGACAACGCATAAATACATCTCC
>JAIECC010000054.1:7110-10292 GCA_029068665.1 Lachnospiraceae bacterium | reverse complement strand
ATATAACAGCACCTCCCGCTCATCCGATATTAAGGTGCCTATTTTCTGATATTCCGGATCCCAGACAAGGGTAACCTTCTCCAACACATCCTGCCAGTCACCATGCTGCAAAGAATAATAGAGAATACCAATATCCGGTTCCACAACAACCAAATCCATATCAGGATACAATTTTAGCAGTTGTTCCACATGATATCCCATCCCCCAACCAAAGAGTGTATATTTCTCTTTCTCCAATTGATAATTACGATTTGCCCATATCCTTGCTTCTTCTACAGGGCTTCGGTTACTGTGTAAGTACCAGCGTCTTCCATCTTCCTCCAACGCCATGGTGAAATATCCTGTTGAGGTAGGCTCTACAAAATAGCCCTCAGCCTGTCCATGTATGGTTCCCTTCTCGAATTTCTCCAGTGCCTGTACCAGTTCCGGATTTTTAGCCTTCAATATCTCCAGATTATCTTTCCACCAGGAATCTTCTACCAGAGAAATATCCAGACCACTTATGATTGCCTGTATATCCTGTAATGCAGGAATCAGCTGAAGTTCATACAAATCCCCTATCAGAATGTAATCCTGCTGCATCTGTGCCTGCTCTAATCCGGACAATATGGATAGCAGATAATCTTCTCCCCATGCCAAACCGTATTCTGTAAACAGTTTCATCTGACTCAACACACCTGATAAATTCTGTTGCAGACTTCTTGTAGCAACCGGAAGTTCCTTATTCAACCGCTGTATATTCTGCTGCCGCACAAAAGGAACAAGCCATGCTATCCATTCAATCATTCCTGCATTTTCCCAGTATATGTCTCGTAATTCCTGTTCTATCATAGGTTTTCACCCCCACATTATATGCTATATTCAAGAATCAAACTGATATTTTTCGTTTATCTCCTGCAATACGGATTCCCAGATTGGAAGCATTTCCACTAATGATTCCTGCAAGTCACCCAGATATTTCTGCATTTTTTCATACAAGCGGATACTTTCTTGTTCCAGGTCCTCTTCTGCTTCATTCAGGTCATCATTTAAAGTTATGTGGGTCTCTATCATGCGTTTCACCAGAAGAACCATACCTTCCGTGCTCTCCACCTCTTTTGTTATGGCATTCAGTTTCTTATCAATCTCTTTCAACTCTTTCGGTTGATAGTTCTTCCGCTTCAATAACCGGATAGCACGCTCTGCGCCTCCAAGCCCCTCCTTAACACGACGCTGAAATCCCTTATAGAACTGATATTTCTGCTTCAACTCCTGATACAATTCCAGCTTTTCTTCCCTGGTTGCCCATGCCTTAGGAATCTGTTCCAATATACCTGCCACATCATATTCATTCTGGCAATAGGTATCTACCACCTCCTGCAACGACATCTGAATCGCACCATTCAGCTTTGCACCACCCTCAGTTGCATTAATGATAACCCGGTCCTCCAACTGTGGAATTCTTAAATTATACCAGTCAATATAGGTCTTATAATCCCCCCGGGTCATTACTTTTTCACCATAATAACCGTCTACCATTGTTATATTATAAATTAAATCCGACTCTTTTAGCTGTCCTTTGCCTGCATGGCGCTTTTCATCCGTAAATGCCAGATCCTGACCAACCAGCACAACTGTCTGGAAACCTATCGCAACTGCCAGCTTAAAGCAGGTAGTTCCAACTGAGCCTCCGCCATCAAAGAATCCAACTTCATTTCCTTTCTTATAGAACAATGTCTGATAATAATCGTTTGTGGTTGATATGTAGTAAGGGTTCACATCCCCTATATATTCTAAAACAGTGTAGTGAGAATCTGAAGAAAGTGCAAGGGGAAGTCCTTTCACCTCCGGACTTTCAAAATGCCTTAGACCCTTTTTTGCATCAATGGTACAAGCCATGTCAGGAACAATACCATGTTTTAACAAAAACGGTATGGCAGTATCCACACAAATAATAAAAGCCTTACCTTTTGCCTGTTTTAGCACCTCCACATTTTTCTCCAGAGAAGGACCTGCCGCCACCACAATAGCAGGCATATCAGTTGGAAACATACCAATCATTCCACTTATGGTCCTGCAGTCTATCATCCATTTCAAAGCCTTCACTTCATTCATAACACCAACCTGTGCATATGCAATCAATGTATTCATGGCTGCACGATTATTACCATATACGCGTTCATACATTTCAAAAATTGATTTCCGTTGTTCCGGAAACAGTTCCGGATATTGTGCCAGTTTCTTAAAGCTGAAATGCCGCCAGTTACTATAATCAATCAGATCAACCAAATGATATTCCAGTTGTTCGCTGTTTACTCCTTCTACAAATAAAAGCAGCCGGGGATCCGAAAGCAGTTTTGTCAGGTCGTACTCCTCCAATGCTTTTCTAAAAATAGCAACGGAAGGTTCGTATACTACACATATGGCAACCGGACATTCCTCTGACAACATGCGTTCCAGTACTGCACCATTACCAAAGCCAAACACCAGAACCATACTATCCTCCGGTTCTTTCTCAAATTGCAGCACATACCGTTCTGCTTCATGGCTGGGATTGTAAGTACTGTTCAAAGGAGTAATTTCCTCTCCGCGAACAATAGCAAGAAACTTTTCGCCATTCAGTGCATCTCCCACCATTACCAGTTCTCCCGGATTATATGCATTCTCTATTTCCTCATAGATATCTTTATGTGCCGCCTTTAATGCTTCCATATTTTGTTCGTAAATTGTCATGTCCTATCTCCCATTATGTTCCGTTTAATACCGTTCCATCACTTCGACAACATCAAAAACCAACATATCTGCCAACATGATATAATTCTTTGTTTCCATTGCTTCCATTACGCCCTTTAAAATCGCTAAATACTCTGGTTGCTCCTCTGATTTTAAACATGTCATGAAGTCAGACAAATCCCGAATTATCTCCGGCATCCTTTTGATTCCCTTATTATTTCGATTCTGATAAAAATCGTCTGCGACTGATTTTAATTCTTCCAGTAAATCCTTTGTTTCCTTCTTCATATAATTAACCTCACTCGTCAAAAATCCCGCTGAATGTTTAGCTGTCAGACTGATTCTCCACGGGAAATTAAAAGTTTTAGATACAAATAAAGCTGACCCAAAGGGCCAGCCCTATTTGCAATAACCTCAATTGATTACTGAAGTAATGATAATACACCTTGTGTAGACTGATTAGCCTGTGC
>JAIECC010000054.1:0-7010 GCA_029068665.1 Lachnospiraceae bacterium | reverse complement strand
TAATGCTGCATCCTTGCAACATGTACTAGCAGCTTTTGCTGCCGTGAATTTGTTTCCACTCCTTTGAGTGTCTAGGCTGTTTTATCAGCCCTTGTATTATATATATCGGATGGTTTTTCCGATACTTAATACCTTTTTTTATTTTTTTTATTTTTTTTGATCCATATAATAAGAATCCGTATCCTGAGTATTGGTCATGGACTTATAATAAGTGGTTGCTACTTTATTTGAAGTCTTAATCTGACGCAGTTCCTTCTGCTGATCAGAAAACTTTACAGATAATTTAGCCTTATTCCGTGCTTCAGCGGCTTGAATCTCCACACTGACATCAGTACATTGCCGAATCAACTGTTGAAGCATCAAAACTTCTTCTTTATAAAACTCTTTATTCTCCTTTACTTCTGTTTCAATTTTCCGAAAAACAGAATCAAAACCTTCATCCAGTTTTTCCAACTGAGAAAGCAATTCTTCCTTTTGATCCATGGTAGTTTCAAATAAATCCAAATCAAAAGTTTCTTCCTCAGCCAACTCTCCCTGTCTGTTTGATGCTTCCAGTAAAGCCTGAAGAACTGTAAGCTTCTTTGACAGTGATTCCTCCAATACCTTTAAATAATTCGAAACCTTTTCCATGCCTTCCTCACATTCCATCCTATAACATCGGTCCCTTGCTGGCGCGCATAACTTCCTTCCATGTATCCCTCATGTCACGAATCTGTACCAATGCATTCTCCAATGCCTCGCTATCTTTTTTCATATTAGCATCCACCAGTTTATGAAAAATATAATCATAGACAACATCAAATTCCTTTGCTATCTGATACTTGTGATCTAAGGTCGACTGCAACTCCACTATGATATTCCGCGCTTTCTGAATATTCAGATTTGCTTTCTCATAATCTCTTCTTTCAATGGCAGAAGCTGCTATATTGCAAAACTTGATTGCACCATCATATAGCATCAATGTCAACTCCGCTGGTGATGCTGTTTCAACTTTTCTGGCGCTATATGCCAGCGCTGCATTATTTAACATAGTATTCACCTCAATGAAGAATTATCCCTTTCTAATTAGCCAAAGAAACCACCCAGACTAGAGGAATTCGCTTGAATCTTTGCCATAGCAGATTCCATCTTTGCAAACTGCTTATAATACCGATCCTCTGCCTTGTTCATCTTTTCCTGCAGCTTGCTGATCTTATCATCATAAGATGAAAGCTGATTCTTCAGGGTAATATCATCATAAAATGTCATAGGGCTGCTGGAATTGGTGGACTTCATTGCCTTCTGCATATTAGAATACAATTCCTTACCCAATCCACTCAAGGTTGCAATTAATGCATCCGGATTATTCTCAATAGCTGCTCTTAATTTATCATCATAGTCTGCATATTCTGCATCATCAGGGTCGCCTGCAATATGAAGTTTTCCATATTCATTCCACTTGCCGGTGGTGATTCCAAAGCTTGCCAAGCTATAACGCTTGGTAATCCCTTCTGAATTTGTATAGCTAATAGACTTATTCAAAGTTGAACGCATATTGTTTACCAGCGAACTCATCTTTGAATCCTGACGCAGAAGGGAATCCTTAATCTTCTTTTCCCATTCCTCTACCTCTTTATCTGACAAAGCATCCTTTTCCTCTGAAGTCAGTGGCTCATATCCCTTTGCCCGGTCTGCATGCAACAGAGTATTCATCTCCTCAATCAGAGAATTGTATTCCTTTATAAAGTCCTTCACAGCATTGTAAATAGCGTCTGTATCCGTTGACACCGTCAGCTTAATCGGATCATCCTTAATCACATTGCCATCCTTATCCTTGGTAACCGTTACATCATTAACCGTAAAGTTCAAGCCATTCAGACTGAAGGTATTAGACGCCTGCTGGAAGGTTGCTCCATTATACTCTACGATAGCATCTGCTGCATCAACCTTCGTGGCAGAAGCACTATCCAATCCCAACTTTTCCAACGCACTTGCATCATCTGCAGTCAATTCAAAGTCAAACTTCTCTCCAGAGTCAGTGGAATTAATAAAGAATCTTCCCTGCTTTTCATCATAACTTGCCTTTACACCCATCTTTGAAAACTGAGATGCCAGACCGGAAAGTGTAGTACTTTGATCAATTGTAAAGGTATACTCCTTAGCATCGGCACCTTTGCCAACATTCAAAGTAAATGTAGTCCCATTAGCAATACCCATATCTGTCAACTTAGTTCCACCGGTCACAGCAGCCGCAGTATCAGATACCTTGGTTACATTAAAGGCATTTTTCATCGTCAGAATATTATCGCCGGTATCATTGGTCTGCTTGCTAACTGTCACACCCTTTTCACTGATTCCCAAAGCTTTTGCAGAATCACTATCCGTTGCCTTCAGAGTATAATTTATACCATTCTTATAGCCAACTACAGTACCTTCCTCATCGGTATCCGGCTCTGCAGTGTTATTCACGAATTCCAAACCGCCCATGGAAGAATTGTATGAAACCTTCATATCAATCCCTTCATCCTGTAAAGACTGATTCATATTATCAATCATGCTCTGCAAAGTACCATCTGCACCTACTTGGGCAGTAATTGTCTTCGTAACCGTTTCTTCTGTGCCGTCATCATTGATCTTTACATAAGAAATGTCAAAGCTCTTTCCATCAAGATCAATGGCATTACCTTTTGAATCCTTCAAATCACTAACCTGTACGTCTGCAGCATCAGCAGCCACATAAGAAGTCGTATTAAATGCCTGACCACGCAAATCTTTACCGGTCAGATAAGCAGCACTTGCCACCTGCTTTACAGACAAGGTATGAACACCGGTTACAGCATTGTTGCTGCTGGTAACCTTAATCTTAGAATTGTCAGTAGACTCTACCTTCTTTGCTTTATAGGTACCTACAGACTGAAACTTGTTCAATGCGCCCTTATAAAAATTAAGCAGCTTTGTATTCAGGGCAGACCATGCTTCCTGCTTCCATTGCGTCTTTGTCTTCTCTTTTTCAGCAGTTTCAACCTTTGTCTTATGTTTGCTCACCAACTGCTGTATAATCGTTTCTGTATCAAGTCCTGATATCAGACCTGTCACTCTCTGAGTCATATTTAATCCCTCCTAACGCTTTTCATCCACAAGGATACCAGCCAGTTCCAAACTTTTCGCAATCATGTCCAATGTTTTCTCAGGCGGTATTTCCCGAATCACTTCTCCGGTATCCTGATCCAATACTTTAATTGCAATCCGCTTTGTTTTCTCGTGATAAGAAAACTGGCATTCTGTATGAGTCGGACGAATCTTTGTATTAATGTCCCGCAATGCACTTTCAATCTTCTCCTTGGATACTTCCTGAATCGGAATGCCATCCTCGAACATTTGCTCCTGTGAATTCGGATTATTATTTCCGGTTTCGCCGCCACTTTCTTTTCCAGCAGATCTGGTTACCTTTGCATAATTATCTGTTGTTGCTGTCACCTGCTGTACCACTGCTGCCTCCGGTACCGCCATCTTCGTATTCAGACTGCGAGTACTGTTGGCTGCTACACTTGATTCAATTCCACCAATTCCCATGTCCTTCACCTCCGTGTGAAACCTAACTTATTGTTCCTTCAATAAATAGTTATAAAGCTATTCTTAACTAATATATCGACTGCTTTCGTTAATTCCTTAACACAAATATTATTTTTTTTATTAATGAAAAGAGACTGCCGCTACAGCAGTCCTTTCAGTGCCTCTACGGCATTTGCCTGTTCAATCGCTTCCTGGTTGGCATCTTTAATCTGAATATATAATTCTTTTCGATATACCGGAACAGACTTAGGAGCACTTATACCGATTTTAACCTGATCACCTTTTATCTCCAGGATCGTGACTTCAATATCGTTGCCCAATACAAGTGCCTCTCCCTGTTTTCTGGATAATGCTAACATATCACTCACCTGCTTTCCTTTTCTGAATCGCATTATAGACATTGAATTTTGCCTCATAATCCGAATTTTCCACTATAAGCTGACTACCCTTACAGGTTGCAGAATTAATAACAATCGGGGCCTTTAGATTTGCCGTGATCTTCTTAACATCAGAAGAAATAATCAGAGTGAGTAATACAATAATGTCTTCATCCTTCGGATTATCCAACACCTCTAACAATGCATCTTCAATCATAGGATTATATTCATCCAGGATTGCATATGGTTCAATCACAGGCAGCGTCAGATAAGGATCCTCCATGGACTGCAGCCAGCGGATTGCAGTATCCTCCCCCTTCTCCACATCGTAAATAATTGCAAACTTATGCTTATCCCCAATTCCAATGATACCGTTTGGGAATTCCAATACCTTATCATCCTCAATTGTTATTTCACCAAATAGTCTTGTCTGTGCTACCATATTGCCCTCCTTTTTTAGATAATCTAGATAAAGTCTAATAATGACTTTTGCAATACATTGCCGGTCACCTGCAATGCCGCATTATATACTACAGCATTGGAAGCGAACTCAATGGCTTTATCTTCATACTCTACCTCTTCATTGGTCGATGCCAGTTCCTTGAAATTCGTATACTGCTCTGCCACACGGTCTGCTATCATATCCAGCTTCGCCGTTCTGGCACCGGAATCCGACTGAAGGGAAGTAATATTAACTTCAAATTGCTGAAAGACTGTAATATTTTGATTAAACAGCTCCCGCATTTCCTGATTTTTCATTTTTGATTCGTTTTCTGCATCTGCAATCATGTAATTGATTTGTTCAATGGCATCATCATCATTTGCATATTTCGGATTGGTCAGCAACGCCTTTAACTCTGCCAGACGCTTTTCTACATCTCCAACCTCTTCTACCTTATTTGCCAGTTCATCAATAGCCCGGCCCATATCGTGAGTAATCAAGTCTCTCCCCAAGGTATTAACGCGAATTTTCTGATTGAAATTCACTTCATATTCAATATTCTGATCCCCATCCTCTATATCAAACGTAACCGTCTCACCAGTACTCTTATTGGTCTGAACACAATTAAAATAGTGTTCCGGCCGCAATTCATTAGGCTGAAATTCTTCCTTGGTGTAATTTACCGAAATCTTATCGGAGTTCTGTATCAGGTTGTAAATATCTTTGCCAAAAACAATCTCTCCGGTTTCCGGTATATACCGGACCTCGTCATCCCCCAAGTCCTTATAATAATCTTCCGACTGGGTACTATTCATAGTGCTTGTAACAGTCAAGGCATGGGACAAATTATCATTTCCCATATAGGAAATCGTCGGAGCAGTTCCTTCCGTCAGCTTGTCGTAAGACAACCGCAGGCGGTAAACCGTCTCCTGCTTTGGATATGCATTGGTTCCATAAGTCAGTGTGCCATTGAGATATCCATCTAAATCAGCCGGATCAACCCCATTTACCGTTACCGTTTTTACTCCAATGTCACTACTGTCCATATCCTCTGTAATGTCATAGGAATATTTAACCGCCTCCGCTTCACTGAAGATCAGACTGGTAGCAGTCTTATAACCGGAGAATACATACCGTCCGGCAAAGGTGGTATTTCCCTCCTTATAAATCATATCCTTGTATGCCCGAATGGTTTCTGCAATGGCAGAACGGTCAGTCTCATTGAAAGAATCCGTAGCACCCTGATTACAATATCCAGACATCTCTTTAATATTTCCCTCTATACTGGTAATCGAATTCTCTGTCAGCTCCATCCAGGAATCTGCATCCTTAATATTTTTCTGCTTATATTGCAGCAACTGGCTCACTGTATTCCTTAACTTCAGTGCCCGGACTGCCACAACCGGGTCCTCGCTGGCGCGCTGAATCTTTTGTCCCGTAGTCAACTGCTGAATCAGCGAATCCACTTTCTTGGTACTGGTCTGAAGATTCCGTAAAGAATTATTACTAATCATGTGATTTGTTACACGCATATTTTTCCCTCCTAAACACCGGTTCCATTAATCAATTTGTCATATATCTCATCCAATACAGACATGACCTTACAAGCCAGACTGTATCCATTTTGCTGAATAATCAGGTTAGAAGCCTCTTCATTTGCATCTACACTGGATTCTGATAACCGTTGATAATTAATACTATAAACGATATTATTCTGATGCTCCTCTGCAACTTTACATTTTTGCGTCTGAACACCCATAGTGGAAATTATAGACTCCAGATATTCAAAAGGTGTACCCTGCTTAAATATACTATGGTCTATCAAACTCTCTTTTATCTCCTCCAGCAAATGACAATCTTCTATATTTTCCTGCTCAATGGCTCTGGAGCGGGAAACCACAACCTTATTCTTAGGGTCCTTCACTACCTCTTCATGAACATCCCAGTTCAATGCTGTCAAGCGATAATAAGAAGCCCCCTTGGAAGTAAAACTGGTATCACCTACAGTAGCAGACAGGTTCAGGCTGTTGCCATTCGTATCTACCGTATTCAGCATATCCAGTCCCTGATTCCCTTCGAAATCCACACCGGACACGCACAAGTCATTCATATGCCGGGAAAAGTTTCTTACGAATTCATTTAACTTAGACATATAATACGGCACACCTTCAAAATCCACACTTTCTCCTATTCGTGCCGTAAGTCCGGTTCCAATACTTGCCGGATTTGCCGGAATTCTTGTTGCCCCATCTGTATCCAGCACTTTTAGATTACGAAATGTATAACTGGTTATTTCACCGGTTGTATTATCATATTGCGCCTCAAAATCATCATAATAATAATCAACACCATATACGGTAATCTTACCCTTGTCTGGTATATTCAGATCATTCAGATAGAATGGCTTATCGGTCTCCATGGTCATATAAGTCCCTGTAGCATCTGTTCCAGCCGCCACGGTTTTTCCCACAAAACCATAATTATTATTACCATCTCTTACTGCCACCAGTCCTGCCAGCTTACCGGTAAGACTCGGGCTGTTCAAATCAAATTTATCTCCCGGTGTGCCATCCGAATTCCGCCAGTTCAATTCATATAATCCATCAATATCTGTAGCATTCAGCTTTTCATCTCTTGGC
>JAIECC010000053.1 GCA_029068665.1 Lachnospiraceae bacterium | reverse complement strand
GTAAAATCCCAGCATATTAATCGAATCACAGAAAAAGGTCTGGGTTTCTTCATGACTGTTTCGCCTCAGATACCGGAATATATAATTGGAGATGAGCTGCGGGTTGTACAGGTCCTGAATAATCTTTTATCGAATGCACTGAAGTTTACTGCCCTGGGCAAGATTACCGTTGAGGTGGTCCGTACTGCCCGGGTGAATGATAAGATAGAGTTATTCTTTATTGTAAAGGATACGGGTATTGGAATTGATAAGAGTGACCGGGATAAGCTGTTTCAGAGCTTTTCTCAGGTAGATGCCTCTATTTCCAGACGGTACGGCGGTACCGGGCTGGGATTGAATATCTGCAAGCAGCTTGTGGAATTAATGGGCGGCAGAATCGAAGTAGAAAGTGAGAAGAACAAGGGAAGCACCTTTTCCTTTTCTATCTGGGTCGGCATCAGTGAAGAGGAAGCGGCAACCGGCAGTCCGGAGGCTGTGCAATATGGCTCCTTTGCTGATATGACAGGTTCATCGGCAGTAGAGGAAGAAGAACCGGAAGCAGTCAAAACCTACGGCACACCGGACAATCAGGAGCAGTTGAAAAACAATCTGTCGAAACTGGTTCTCTGTGTGGAAATGGGAAACTGGGAAAAAGCAGAAATGTTTATGGATATTATTAAGCAGTTGACGGAAGGAGCACCTCGGGAAGTGGCCCGTGTGGTTCTGCGGTTGAAAATGGCGATTCAGAAGGAAAACCACGACAGAGTAATTACGGAGCTTGATTCTCTGGAGCAGATCCTGTAGTCGAAGGAAGGTGTATACATGATTTATGGAGAGAAGCATATGAGTACAGAGACAATTCTTATCGTGGATGATGTAGAAACCAATCGGGTCATTCTGGAAGAAATCATAAAGGATATGGGGTGCATTCCTGTTCTGGCGGAAGGCGGAGAGCAGGCACTTCAAATGGTTCGGGATAAGCGTCCACAACTGATATTGACTGATATTTCCATGCCGGGGATGGATGGTTATGAATTGTGCAGGATCTTAAAGGCAGATGAGAAAACAAAAGAAATTCCGATTATATTCATTTCGGCCTTTGATGATCCCATGGATATTGTGGAAGGCTTCTTACGGGGCGGCGGGGATTATATTACCAAGCCGTTCATTCCGGAGGTGGTACAGGCGCGTGTAGGTGTTCATCTTCGTCTGTATACGGCAAGCCGGGAATTAAAGGAAATGAACCGGAGGCTTCAGGTTTCTGTCAGTGAGCAGTTGAAGCAGATGGAGCAGGAGAAGAAGAATGTCTTGTATGCACTGGCCAATATTGCAGCACAAAACAGCAATTACGATAAGGAGTTCCGAGACCGGTTAAGCCGGAACTGTCGGATTCTGGCACAGGGAATGCAGTTTTCTCCTTTGTTTGAAGACAAGATTTCGGACGATTTTATTGATACCATAGGACTGGCGGCACCTCTTTGTGACATTGGTAATATTGGAGTTCCCATGGATATTTTGAAAAAAGTGGAACGGACAGAAGAAGAAGACCAGCTGGCAAGAAGTCATACGGAAATTGGTGCAAAGCTGTTGAATGACTTATATGTCAGCAATGATTATAACGATTTTATCAGCATATCCATTGATATTGCTCATTATCATCATGAGAACTGGGATGGAAGCGGGTATCCGGAAGGACGTTCCAAGGGACAAATTCCCCTTGCGGCACAGATTGTTTCCATTATGGAGCGGTATTGCAGACTGACGGATTCCGAAACCGGTGACAGAAAGGAAGCACTTGAGGTCATGGAGCCGGAAGCCGGTGTAAGATTTAATCCGGATATTTATAACATATGCTGTAAAATTTCACGGCAGTTATGCTGAGAATACTCCCTTCACAGCCGTCAAAGCCATGCCTGCATGACCTTGACCTGCTGTTTGCGGGAATAAAATATTTATAATTAAGACAGGAGGTATGAAGCTTTGATTACGGATGAGGAATTTTTAAGAATTTCGACATTTATGAAGCAGCGTTATGGTATTGATTTGAGCCAGAAAAAGGTCATTGTAAATGGGCGGCTGGAGAATTATATTAAACGAGGCGGCTGGAGCAGTTTTAATGATTTCATTAATGCCGTAGAAAATGATGCAACCGGTATGCAGGAAAAGATGCTGGTAAACTTTCTGACAACGAATCATACCTACTTTATGCGGGAATTTGAGCATTTTGAGTATTTTAAGACAGTGGTTCTGCCCTGGTTGAAAAAAAAGGAAAGTGCAACGAAGGATCTGCGGATCTGGTGTGGTGCAGCATCTTCCGGAGAAGAGCCTTATATGATTGCCATGGTACTGTCAGACTTTTTTGGACTGGAACGGGATCAGTGGGATACCAAGGTTCTTGCCACCGATATATCCACGAAGGTATTGCAGCAGGCTATGGCAGGCATTTACAGTGCGGATCAGCTGAGTAAAATGCCGGATCAGTGGAAACGGCACTTCTTTAAATCCATTGCCGGGGGAAGCCAGTATCAGGTAACAGATGAATTGAAGCGGGAGGTCATTTTCCGCCAGTTTAATTTAATGGACCCTTTTCCGTTTAAAAAACAAATGCATACTGTATTTTTACGTAATGTTATGATATATTTTGATGAGAAGACAAAGCGCGAGCTGGTACAGAAGGTGTATGATGCATTAATACCTGGTGGATATCTGTTTATTGGAACGACAGAGACCCTTGACAGAGGCAGTACGCCGTTTCAGATTATCCAGCCGTCGATATTCAGGAAATAGGGAAGGAGAATGATAGATGTATGAGGCCGATTAGAGTTTTGATAGTAGAAGATTCCATTGTATTTCGGGAGCTTCTGGTTCAGAATTTAAATAGAGATCCGGCGATTGAGGTTGTGGCAACTGCCAAGGACCCCTTCGAGGCAAGAGATGCGATTCTGGCACATAAGCCGGATGTTATGACCCTGGATGTAGAGCTTCCAAGAATGAACGGCATTGAATTTCTGCGGAAGCTGATACCACAGTATCCCCTTCCGGTTGTAGTTATCAGTTCTTTAAGTGATAAGGTATTTGATGCCATGCATGCCGGAGCCGTGGACTTTGTGGCAAAGCCTGCTGTGTCCAGCCGGGTGCAGTTAGAGGATTTTATCCGGAATGAACTTCTGGTAAAGATCAAGATTGCTTCTACTGCAAAAATCAGTAATATAAAGCAGAAGGTTATGGAACAGGAGCAGCAGCAACAGCAGCTTTCCGGTAATAAAAACAATCTGATTGTGGCAATTGGTGCTTCTACCGGCGGTACGGAAGCAACATTTGAGGTGGTAAAGGATTATGGAACGGATATTCCAGGTATTGTATGTGTACAGCATATGCCGCCGGGATTTACAAAGATGTATGCCAAGCGTTTGAATGACCAGTGCCGTATTCAGGTAAAAGAGGCGGAAACCGGAGACCGGGTGCTGCCGGGACATATGTTGATAGCACCTGGTGGTGACAGACATATGAAGCTTGTAAAGGTAAACGGGGTATATCAGGTAGAAGTTAAGGCGGGACCGAGAGTGAACGGTCATTGTCCTTCTGTAGATGTATTGTTTGATTCCGTTGCAAAGGTCGCAGGCCGGGATGCATTGGGAATTATTCTGACCGGCATGGGTGGAGATGGTGCAAAAGGACTGCTGGCAATGAGAAAAGCCGGTGCCAGAACCATCGGACAGGATGAATCTACCTGTGTGGTTTATGGAATGCCTAAGGTCGCTTATGATCTGGGAGCGGTAGAATATCAGGATAAATTATCAGATATCGCGAAACGGACCTATGCGTTGTTAAATAAAATGTAAAGGAGAGAGTACATGAAGATTCTATTGGCAGAAGATGATTTTGCAACCCGAAAGTTTATGGTGAACTTCTTGTCTAAGTATGGTGAATGTGATGTTACTGTAGATGGAATGGAAGCAGTAGATGCATTTATGATGGCTTTAGAAGATGAGGAGCCCTATGACTTGATTTGTCTGGATATTATGATGCCGGTCATGGATGGGTATCAGTCTCTGGTAGGTATCCGGAATCTGGAAAAAGAAAGAAACATACCAGAGGATAAGGCGGTTAAGGTTATCATGACCACTGCCCTGAATGATGAAGCGAATGTCAAAATGGCATTTGAGTTAGGTTGTACCATATATTCCGGTAAGCCTATTGATCAGGATCGGTTTGAACAGGCATTAAAGAAGCTGAACCTGATTTAATACAAGCATATAAAATTTACAGGAAAGGAGAAGGAGATGGCAGAGGAATTTAGTACAGACGGCATGCTGGACATGTATTTGTTCGAGAACGGGCAGTTGTTAGAGCAGCTTCAGGAAACTGTTCTGGAACAAAAGGATGCAGAATGCTTTGATGAAGACAGCATTAATGAAATATTTAGAACCATGCATACCATTAAAGGTTCATCCGGTATTATGATGTTCGATAATATTACGGCTGTATCGCATAAACTGGAGGATGTCTTTTATTTTCTGAGAGAATCCCAACCGGATAACGTGCCCCATGTGGAATTAGTGGAGCATGTGCTGGAAGTAGAAGATTTTATTTCCAACGAGATGGAAAAGATTCGGAACGGGGATCCGGTGGACGGTGATTCCAGTGGTATTATAGCGGAACTCGATAAATTTCTGGATAAGATTAAGAACGGTGCGGCAGAAGATGCTGAGCCGATACCGGAAAATGTTCATGAAGAGCCAAAGCAGTTCTATATTGCGCCGGTGGCTACCAGCGCCAGTCGTTTTTACAAGATATATATCACCTTTTACCCGGAAACGGAAATGGCAAATGTACATGCATATAAGGTGGTATATTCCTTAAAGGAAATTGCAGAGGATTTATTGTATTCACCGGAGGATATTATTTCGGATGAAGCCAGTTCGGAAGTGATTATTCAGGAAGGCTTCCGATTGCTTTTACAGGCACAGTGTTCGGAGGAAGATATCCGAAAGGTCGTTAGTGAAGGATACGATATCAAGAAGGTGGATATCTATGAATGCAAGGCAGAGGAATTTCTGCAAGGCTTTGATTTTGGCGGACAGGATATTGTTCCGCAAATTGATTTGGAATCCAGTGTGGAGGATATTGAGGCCCGAAAGGAAGCGGCTGAAGAAAAGACCGGCAAGGAGGAGGCAAAGCCTGCTAAGCCAAAGATGGCCCCTGGTGATTTCGTTATTAAGTCCAAGGAGCCGGGTAAGCAGAAGAAGCTGGCAAAGGATAAGAAGAGTGAGAAGGCTACCTTTATCAGTGTAGATGTAAGGAAGATGGATCAGTTAATGGAATTGATCGGAGAGCTGGTTATCTCTGAATCTGTGGTATTACAGAATCCGGATTTGAAGGTGCCGGGACTGAATCTGACTAATTTCAATAAAGCTGCATCCCAGTTAGCCAAGATTTCTACGGATCTGCAGGATGTAATTATGTCTATGCGGATGGTGCCGCTTACCAATACCTTCCAGAAGATGAACCGTATTGTCTTTGACGTATCCAGAAAGCTTGGAAAAGATATTGAGTTTGTCATGGTCGGTGAGCATACGGAAGTAGATAAGAATATTATTGAACACATTTCGGACCCATTGATGCATATTGTAAGAAATGCTGTTGATCACGGCATTGAAACCAATGAAGAACGAATAGACAGCGGCAAGGCGGATAAGGGTAAGGTTACCCTGTCAGCAAAGACGGAAGCCGGAAAGGTATGGATCAGTGTAGAGGATAATGGAAAAGGTCTTAACAGGGATAAGATCATAAGCAAGGCAAGGCGGCTGGGCATGTTGGATGACAACAAACCGGATGAAGCTTATACGGATAAGGAAGTATACCAGTTTATTACCCTGCCGGGCTTCTCTACCAATGAACAGGTCACAGAATATTCCGGTCGAGGGGTAGGTATGGATGTCGTTGTCCAGAATCTCCAGGCAGTAGGTGGAGCCCTTGACATTGAAAGTACTCCTGGCTTTGGCAGTATTATGAGTCTGAAGATTCCACTGACCTTGGCGATTATTGATGGTATCGTATTAGAGACAGGAAATTCGTCCTTTGTTATGGAAATGAGTGCCATTAAGGAATTTATCCGTGTAAAAGAAGATATGATGATTCACGAACCGAATGGTGAGGAATACATTATGATACGCGGAGAGTGTCTTCCGGTAATCCGTCTGGGTGATTGGTATGGCTTAGAGGATTATAAGCAGGAGATTGAAGATGGAATTATGCTGATTATTTCTGTGGAGGAGAAGAATGTTGCTATCTTCATTGACAAGCTGATTGGTGAACAGGAGATTGTTGTAAAACCGATTCCGTCCTATATTAAAAAAGTAAAGGGCCTTTCTGGCTGTACCCAGTTAGGTGACGGAAGTATTGCTTTAATATTAGATCCAATTGGATTTATAGAATAATTTTATAGAAAGGAACGGAGTAATATGAGCGAATTGAAGAAATCAACAGAAGGAACTCAAGGATCTGCAGATGAGAATGATATGCAGAGTAAGTACATGACCTTTAAATCGGGGAACGAGTATTACGGACTGAAAATTCAATATGTAAATGAGATTATTCAATTTCAGGCAATTACCACAATTCCCGAAACAGAAGATTATATTAAAGGATTGATTAATCTGCGTGGCAAGGTTATTCCTGTCATTGATGTCCGGCTGCGGTTCAAACAGGGTGCCATGGAATATAATGACAGAACCTGCATTATCGTCATTAACGTAAAGTCTACGGTAGTAGGACTGATTGTTGAAAAAATTGCTGAGGTAGTTGAAATCAGAGAAGAAGATATCCTTCCGCCTCCTGCGATTATCGGGCGTGGAGATAAAGCCCAGAACAAGTA
>JAIECC010000052.1 GCA_029068665.1 Lachnospiraceae bacterium | reverse complement strand
ATGCCATATTCTAATGCTTTCGATGGTATTCTCTGTTTTAATATTTGTAATGCAGTTACTGTTTCTTCAAACCCTAAAGACCAAATATTTTCAACTATTTCACTTAGTGTTTTTGTATCCATAACCTCCATATCTTCATATTTGTAATCAAATCCATCCATTCTCATCCCTCCAGACTATTCTACAGGTTTTAAAATCATCGTCGTTAAATATGGTTTCCCATCAGACGTAATATTCCACCAACTTTCCACTTGCACTGTGCCATTTGTACCTTCAATATAACTAATAATCTTCGTATTTCCAGGCTCAACCTGTCTTGCTGCTTCAAGAAGATTATCTGCAATCATCCGGTTATTTTCCACTGTATCTGTAATGCCTACATTATTAAGTGTTATATTCATTGCCTGAGATTATTGAGAATTATCTCTCTTGGTACATTTACTCTTACTAGCATGCAATGGTACATAAGGCTGTAACCTTACAATATCCAACACCAAAAATGCAGGGTTACAGCCTTACTAAAGTACACTTTTGCACCAGGCTTACGTTCATTCACCAGGGGCTCAATGTAAATTACCAACGTGCTTCTACGGTCTTCTTATGGATTGTCATTGTAGGAAGCCACTACTTGATTTACCGAATTATTTTACCCATTTTTCCTTACAGGCGTTTATCTGGTTAATCATGTCTTCAATTAGTTTCATATCGCTATCGTCATAGTATATGGGAAGTTTTTCCTTAGTTTCTTCGTACTCTCTCATCATATGACGTATTTCCATACCAAAATCTGCTACTGTGCTTGCTTCTTCTTTTATATTTATGCTTGCTATAATGATATCAAAAATTAACGATTCTATCATTGACTCTTCATCCGGACTTCCATCGGTCCTATATATATCCCATAAGTTTGCAAAGACATAGTATATTCCCAAATTACTTTTCAAAAACATAAGGTACATATCCGCTATATCCGTTATCATCTGCTTAACTGAATACATTTTATTCTTACTGGCTATTTGGTCAATCATGCCTTCGAGCAACTTCATATCATTATCACTGTAGTATGCATGGAAATTTTCCTTGTTTTCTCTGTATTCCCACAGTATTTTACGTATTCTCATTCCATAATACTCTATGATGTCTGTTTCTTCTTTTACAACCATACTTGCGATAATGATATTGAAAATTAACCGTTCTAACATGCCCTCTTCATCTGTACATGCAGAAATATCATACTCCTTCCATAGTTTCCTAAACACATACAATATTCCCCCTTTTCCTTCTAAAAATTTATGATACTTTTCTTCTATGTCTTGTACCATTTTTTGAATTAAATACATATTCCTATTGCCCCTTTACTACTTAATTCTTCCTCCATCATTATGAATGATCTCAATCTCTATATCCGGAAAATCTTCCATAAAATGATTGATTATATCTTTACAACTGTCACAAGGTTTCAGTTCTGTAAATAGTGTTACTTTTCCGGATGCACCCGGCTGTAATTCAGAAGCGATATCATTAAATATTTTATATTCCGTACATGAGTCACGTAAAAAAATCTTACCTTCTACGTTTATTCCATCTCTTGCACTATAATATATCACCTCAGGCTTTACAGAAATATCCGGTAAACGATCTACTAATACAGGGGATTGGTCCAATGAATTTATCGCACTACTGGCATAAAATACTTTTTCTTCCCCATTAATGATTACCTGCGCATAAGCAAAATTACCATCATTTCTTAAACTTGAAGGTATCTTCCTTTTTAATTCCAAAACAGCGGCTATAATTGCATCATCGCCTTCATTTAATATTCTAATATTATCCGTATTTAATCTGACAGGAACATATCCATTTGCTAATGCTTCTTCAAAAAGATTTACTATCTCAGCCTTATTTTCAACTTTCTGATAGCCTTTAACAAACACTTCTCCAAAATCATCCACTAGATTCAGGAAATCATCACCATTACCTGCGTAATCTTTCCACAGTGTTATGACCTCATCCGTATAGTCATCCAGCTGATTTCCATGCTTCAGCAGCACTTCAAACTGCTCCTGCGTGATTCCCTGTTCCAGTATATCATCCAGACGCTTTAGCTGTCCAGCAGTCAGATCCTCCGTGAAGTCCTTTGCATAGCTATCAATCTGTGTTAGAATCCGCTCTGCGTTACACCCGGACTCTGCAATCTTCTTAATGGCATCATCCGAATAGTCTGCAAAGTAATCTACATGCCAGATTAACGCATCTACCACATCATCCGACAGACCTTCATTTACTAATCTTCCTAATCGGCTCAGGTCATCAGCACCAATCTGTCTTGTAAAGGCTTCTCCATAGTCATCCACCAGCTTCAGGATATCATCCACATAGCTTCCCATCCGGTCCATCTGCCAGATCAAGTCATCGGAATAATTTCCCAGTTGCTTACTGTGAAGCAGGAATATATCCAAGACTTCTGTGCTTAGACCTTTCCGACTTAGTCTGCTCATTCGAATCAACTGCTGAGCGGAGATGTTATCTGCCAACTCCCGGATAAAGTCATCCGTATAGCCCAGATTTTTCATCTGTTTTACTGCCCGGACCAGCCCGGTTGGAGATACCCCTTCCGACAACAGGCCCTCTGCCAGTCTTGCACCCACGATCTTAGTCAGATACCGCTCCGCTGCATATGCCACACCCTTTTCAATGCCTTTTGACAGTCCAAAGGTGGCCACAGTCAGTGCTACATTCCATAGAAAACCATAAACAATCTCATCCCCACTGATTTCACCGTTAATGTATGCTTCCATCTGACGGAAGTTTTCTTCCAGTGCAGCATTTGCCATATGCATAGCAACAATCGTCAGTATAGCAAGTCCGGCTCCCAGTATGATTCCTATCGGTGTTGCCATACTAAGCAAAGATATGATACCAATAATTCCTGCACAGCCCAAAGCGATATCCAGCATACTCAGCAGGGCATTTCCTATAAATGCCACCTCTACCATTTCCTGACAGAACCCGCCATTCAATCCTCCGGATATCATATAAGCCGTTGCCATAGTATCCGGGTTCGTAACCATATATCCGGTTCCCGTCCAGTCACCCATCTGAATCATCTCTGCTGGTATGGTGACAATCATGCCGGAAGCAATGGCACTGTCCACTGCTGCCAGTACATTTTCCTTTACATGCAGTTTTGAACGGTATTCTCCATAGTTTTTACTGCACAGGGCATAGATCTCAATCCCTTCTTCGCATGCCTGCTGCAGCACTGCTGCCGTAGAGACTGCCTCCACTCCCAGCAGTTCTTCCCAGATTGCGCCTTCATAGGCAGAGGACAGCATTCCGGTGGTCAGCATATACCGCTGTTCCGCTTCCTTATCTCCGGTCAGGCTGACAACTCCATGGCTGTCCAGGTCCACGTCTATGTATAAGGAGCCTTCCTCCAGTCCTACCACCCTGCCCATCATGACCACCGGTGTTACCGTGTATCCGGTCATGCCTACGCTCAAGGTTCTGGTTGCATTGATTCCCATATATTCTGCCAGTATCCGGTCTGCGATATCCACACGGGCAAAGTAATACTTTCCTGCGCAGTCCAGCAGCCGTCCCATCTTTGCATCTGTATAGACCTCGCCAATATTCCTGCTTTCCGATGCATTCAGTTCTTCTGATGCCTGCTCCAGCTCTGCCAGTGCTTCTGTCAGTTCTTCTTCTGTCATGATCTGCATGTCCAGAGTAATCTGATACATACCGCCTGCCATCAGCTGGTTTTCGATATGGTCGCTCTGGATGCCGCTGTATACATCCATGGTAAATGTCTCAACACTTCCCGGTGCCAGTGGTTCTCCACAGGCAATTGCTTCTCCGTCCAGCAGCAGCGTTCCCCGCAGGCGAAGCAGATGGGAAGGCGCTTCAAACACACTTCCGTACTGCTCCAGCACTGCCCGGTCTTCCTCCTCTGCCGGCAGATAGGCAATGGTAAGCCGGTGAGTATAAAGCTCTGCTGCAGTCAGAGTTGCCAGGGTCTCTCCGTTCAGGGCAAATGTAATCCGGTCGCATTCATTTGCCGGAAGTGCAGCACAGGTATCCTGCCGCTCTACTACCGAATACTGAAGGGACATAGGAAGATAGCTTAATTCCTCCGGAATGACCTTCCGGTTCAGCAGTGTCAGATCCGGATTCTCCTCCAACAGTTGATTCAGCGGCTCTTCCCACTGTGCCATGACCTGATCCAGATATTCCGTACCATACGCTTCTGCCATCTGCTCTATGCTTTCATCTGTCAGACCGATTTCCTCCAGATGACAGAATACGGAGTCCGCATCTTCATAGGTCTTAATAAAGGTATCCAGCGGAATCCACATGGATTCTCCACTGTGATTGCCTGCTCCTCTGTAATCACCATATGGAAGATATGCCTCCACCCAGGTATGCTCCATTTTAATCCCTATAGGACCATCCTTTCCGGCTACCAGAGTTACCGGAGTTCCCAGTTTCACCAGTACTTCTGCTGCCTGACGGACATCCTCTGTACCGGTGAGATTCATTACCTGTTCTGCATTCAGATAGATCCTGCCCTTTGCATATCTGGCAGGATAGCCCTGATACCGCAGCATGGCAATGAGAAGACTGGCCTGGTCCTTATCATTACCTGCCAGACTGTCCCAGACCGCCACTGCTCCCTTCCGGGACCCGTAGTATAATTCAGAATGGATATGATTCTTCAGATACAGATAAATCTGCAGCGGCGTTTCCAGTTCTTCCGCCTTCTGCATCATTTCTTCCGATAAGGCAGTTAATCCCTCGGTACTCAGTTCTGCTTCCGTACTTCGGGCAGGAACGGCTTCATAAACAGCACGTTCCTCATGGATTTCTGCTTCATCCGCTTCCTCAAATGCTTCTTCTCCTGCCTCTACTTCATTGGGCAGACTGCTTCCATAAATCGGTGTATATTCCTGTGTTTCACCATTCAGCAGGGTTTGTATTGTCTGTACCACTGCATCCGAAGAACCTTCCGCTTTCGCCTGCTGCAGCTGTTCTGTCAGCTGTGCAAACCCTTCCTCCATTTCCGCTTCAAATTCCTTCTGACGGGCAAGGAGTATTTCTGAACCGCTTTCTTCCAGCCACTCTTCTGTCTCCTGGTTCCAGACTTCCACCTGCTGCTGATATTCTTCCAGTTTTTCTTCTAATTCCTCCAGACCGGCACTCTGATTTTCTCCGCTTTCCTGTTCCAGGATACGGCTATATTCTGTCAACTCCTGAGCAGTCTGATATAGAAGACTTTCTTCCGGCGATTCCGTAAAGAATGCCTGTGGTTCCGTTTCAGAGGCCATGCCTGCCTCTTGCAGGTCTACCCGTACCGTTTCCCCGGTATGGGTTCCATAGAACTGGGTAAAGGCCATCAGAGTCAGGCTGATGACCAGCATACATGCCAGTCCCCGATGCCATTTTTTTATTCGGAATAATTCCTTTTCTTCCATCTGTTACTCCTTTTCTCTTCCTATGTGTAAAGTATCTCCCTGGAGATAGATACGTCTGGCTATAATGCTGCCCTTAAAATCCATCCGGGATACATTGATTGTAACGGTTCCTTCCGGTGCATAGATGATTCCGCTGCCGGACAAGGTCATAGCATTGATATTGATATCTCCATGGGCGGAGCAGACTGCAATAGGCTGTGTCTCACCCAGCACTGCCTGATCCGTACTGATATAAATGGTGTTCTCGGACAAGAGACTTGCACCGATACGCAGATTTGGACAGTAGGTTCCCGTGGTACTTTGACAATGAATCGGTGTCTCCATGGAAGTACTGTCATAAACGGCTATTTCTTCCATAGCACTGTCTTCTGACATATCTGCCAGTATGGATGCCCGGTAATCCGGAAGCAGTACCGCCTCACTCTGCTCCTTTCGTTCCGCAATGCTGACATTGCCTGCATAGGTTGTAATCGTTCCGGTTGATTGGATGACTCCGGAAGTAATACTATTTCCGCCAAAGGTCATTCCGGTCCCTACATAAGAAGCACCGTAGAGATTTACATTGGAACCGTAAATAATCGTGTCTTCCGTTGAAAACAGTGCATATCCCGTCCGGAAATACTCACCGGTCTCCACCGGAATCTCCGGTTCTTCTGTCTCCTTTTCCAGTTTTATTATTGTTTCTTCACTGATATTTCCCGCATAATCCACTGCCCGCACATGAATATACCGGTCTGCATCTGCATCCCTGTTGCAAACATAGGTATAATTTCCCTCACTGTCACTTGGATACAGATCCATAAGCCTGCCTTCCTCATCATAAGAAATCAGGGACTCCATGGTACTGCTGCTGTCACTGATTCCGATCAGATAGCCCTGGATGCCGGAGGTCATATCTACGGTGACGGTATTCGATTCTTTTCGATATAATCCTTCTTCATCACCTTCTGCAATCGCCTCCACATAATACTCATACCGTGTTCCGTAATCCTCACCCCGGATTTCAACTGTGTGCCGGCTGCCATCGGTTACGATTTTACCGATTTCCGTCACATCCGGTGCTTCTGTATCATAAGCAGAACGGTCCACTGCCTCCGTGGCATTGGTCAGCTGCTTCAGATAAAACAGGGTGTTGGCAATTACCTTCCGTTCATCATCGGTGGCTTTTCCGTTGCTGTGTCCCGTCTGTATCATGGCAAGCTGGTTTCGGCTAAACAGATAGGCATTACTGATGCCTCCTGTTTCCTCATCAGTACTTCCTGCCCGCTCCAGTTCCATCCATACGGTTGCTTTCAGCGTGCCTCCGGTATACTGTCCCAGAGAATGGGTTGGCGGTACCGTAATGTCTCCTTCAATCTTCCACGGATAGCTGGTCAGGAATCCACTGTTCACCACCCGTACCCTGGAAGATGCAATATCTGTGGAAGTGGTACTCAGCTTGATTCCCATCTGATCTGCAAACCGGGCAAACTGTGGATGTGCCTCTCTGCCCCGCAGACATACCGTATCATGACCGAAAAGAATTCCTCTTCCCGAATCAACAAATGCCTGTGTGGCTTCATATGCTTCTTCCGTCAGATCCTTAAATGCATTGCTGTCATAGGTACCAAAGAATAATACGTCGTACTGATAATTCCCTGCCTCATCCTTCAGATACCGGTCCGGTTCCGCATTATAATCGTCAATCAATACCGTATCAATATCAAACAAGTTCTGACCTGCCGGAGTATCCTCATCGCTCAGCGGCGTATTCATCCAATCAATCAGATAATCCTTTGCCGGTCTGCATGGATAAATATTCAGAACCCGTACCTCTTCCTCCGAATCCCAGGAGGAACGAGTCTCCCACTCTCCATCTCCGGTCCGGCGGTAAATCCGGTATCCGTATCGGTAATCATCATCAGAGACATCATTCCAGGACAGACTTACCGTATATGCTTCACCCTGTATTGCTTCTCCATTTAATATCAATTCCTGGTCAATGATTTCCTTGGTATACAATTGACTTTGTGTTTCCCCAAGAATGGTGTCCGCTGCCAGCAGTTCCGTCTTAATCGTGTAGGTATGCTCCGGCTCTGCCGTAACAGATACCACATGCTCAAAGGTGACCTCATCTCCATCCTTATACAGCACTCCGGTCTGTGTCCAAAGCTCTGTTTCCCTGTCACCGTCACAAAGAAGTATCCGCCAGGTAACCTCCGTATCATAGTTCACTGCATACTCACAGGCAGTAGTGACCGTAAGCTCCGTCATCCGGCCGGTCACTATGGTATAGGTGGAAAGGAATGTTTCCATAGAAGGAATACGGACATACGGGGTGTAATATTCTTCCCATGCATCCAGCAGACGGATGCCCAGTACCGTATCCGGAATGCTCTGACCAAAGCTGCCGTCTTCCTGTTGAAGAGCAAGAAGTTCTCTTCGCAGTTCTTCCTCTGCTCCTTCCATTCCCTGCTCCCGTTTCAGCCGGTACAGGCATTGATATGCCCCTTCCTGAAAGCTCTCTTCCAGATTCGGGTGCTGCTGCCTCGTCCCTGATACCCATTGGTCCATGTCCCTCAGCAGCAAACCAAGGGACAGGTAAATCCCGTTCTGCCTCTGCTGAAGTCGGGCAGCTGCAATACCGATCCGCAGGGTCAGGACCGGGTCGGATTCCATTCCGGCCATACCGGCAAATCCACCATCCTCCTGTTGAATGCCTCGTAAATACGTCAGCAGCCTGCTGCATACCGGGTCCTCCGGCCCCTTCTCCGTATAAACCAATGCCTCCAGTGCCAGCATGGAATCCAGTACCTCACTTTCATAATCAGAGGTCAGACCATATCCGCCATCCGGATTCTGCATGGATAACAGCGTTTGGAGCAATTCCTCCTGCTGTAATGCACAATAAGAACGGGACAGAATATCCGTATTCTGATTTTGTCCGGATGTCACCTGCGCATTCAGCCAGTCCGATTCTGCCTCCATTCCTTCTTCCCGAAGCAGCTCCAATACCATACAGGTATCGTTGACCAGAGGAGAGTCCCCCACATGTCCGTCTCCTTCCTGCTGCTGAAGCAGCCAGCTTAGAGCGTTCTGCTTTGCTTGTTGAATTTCTGATATGACGGAGGTCCCGGGGGATTCCCCTGCTTCTGCTCCGTATACTGCAATGGACTGTGCCATACATGAGAAAATCAATACCCATGTCATCACATAGCACAGCATTTGTTTCAGGCTTTTTTGCCTCATCTCTTCTCCTCCTTATCCTGCCGGGAGGGGAAATAATGTTCCTGCAGTCTCCCCTGCCCGCATCTCATACTGTCAGACTGCATTATTTTTATATTGAGGGAATGAATTTTATTTTTCAATACGCATTGCAGAAATCGCCCAAATATTGCAGAATTAAGAATATTCTTACGTGTTTACATGGGAAAACGTGATAAAATAGCAAATGATATTTCTTATTTTAGGGATTGAATAAAACAGCAACTGTGTTATAATGTACTTGTACAATAAGTACACTTGGAAAGCAGAGGTGATGCGCTATAGAAATCATTATTAGTAACAATGCCAACAAACCGATTTATGAACAAATCACATCCCAAATAAAAGCAATGATAATGAGCGGTGAATTACAAGCCGGTGATACCATCCCTTCCATGCGGGCTCTGGCAAGGTCCATCCATGTAAGTGTTATCACCGTTCAAAAAGCCTATGAGGACTTGCAGAGAGACGGATTTATTGAAACTACAGTTGGCAGAGGAAGTTTTGTATCAGCACGAAACAAAGAGTTTTATCAGGAGGAACAACAGCGCATAGCCGAAGAGCACTTGCAGGCAGCCGCTGAAATTGGGCGAGTGAATAATATTTCTCTTGAAAAATTAACAGAGCTGTTAACTTTATTCTATCAGGAGGACGAATAACATGGAAAACATTTTAGAGTTACATCAGATTTCTAAGACATTTCCAAAATCAAATTTTACCTTAGACAACCTTTCTTTTTCCATACCATATGGGTCTATTATGGGCTTTGTAGGTGAAAACGGAGCCGGAAAAACCACTACTCTCGGCTGTATTTTAAATACGGTTGCAAAAGACAACGGAACAGTAAAACTATTTGGCAGGGAAATGCTGGATGCAGATACAGACATGCGGGAGAAAATCGGTGTGGTTTATGATGGAGACAATTTTCCGGTTTATTGGACGGCAAAGCAGTTATCAAAAGTCATGGAGGGGCTTTATACACAATGGGATGATGCTTTATTCCAAAATTATTTAGAAATCTTTCATATACCAGCCGGACAAAAAATCAAATACTATTCCAAAGGAATGACCATGAAATTAGCCATTGCTGCGGCATTGTCCCACCATCCTCAATTATTGATTCTGGATGAAGCAACCAGCGGTCTGGACCCGGTCATGCGTGATGAAATGCTGGATGTCTTTCTTGAATTTGTACAGGAGGAGGACCATTCTATCCTTTTATCCTCTCATATTACAAGTGATTTAGAAAAGATTGCAGACTATATTACCTTTATCCACAACGGAAAACTCATTATGACCGTATCCAAAAATGATTTAGTTTATAACTATGCCGTCCTGCGCTGTAAAGAAAGCCAATACCTTACTTTAGACCCTGAGGATATTCTTGCCTACCGAAGACGGGACTTTCAAATCGATGTCCTGGTGGCAAACGGAAAAGAAGCGGAACGGAAATACAAAGGGATTGTGGCAGATCATGTTTCTGTTGATGAAATTATGCTGTTATTAGTAAAGGGGGAACCAATATGAAACGACTTTTAAGAAACAACTTTTATGCAGCTCTATCCAATGC
>JAIECC010000051.1 GCA_029068665.1 Lachnospiraceae bacterium | reverse complement strand
TCGAATACCGGAATGAACTCTGCCGGGGAACGCATGTTGCCATTTCCATCAATCCAGCGAACCAAGGCTTCTCCCCCTACAATCCGCGCCTGCTTTTTATCATATTGGTATTTGGGTTGTATATAAATATGGAATTCTCCATTTCGCAATGCTTCTTCTTCCAGTTCTTCAATAGCACCGGAATTTACTACCTTCTTCATAAGATCATCTTCGAAGAATGCTACTTTCTTTAGAATCGCTGTTTTAACCTGAACTCTTGCCAGTCCGGCTTCATCTCCATTTTTACGGAATCTTGTATCCGTGCCATCTACAATACGAACTCCATAGGACATATTGAACCGGATATCACCACATCGATGGAGACGACTGTCCAGTTGTTCTATGAATTCCAGAATCTCCTCTTTATTATTGTAATAAGTCACCACTTGATACAAATCCGCTGATAAACGGCAATACAGGTGCTTCTCATCACACATTACTTTCAAGGTATCTGATATATATTGTAAAATAGCATCCCCTGCTTCAATGCCATATGTATCATTAATATAACGGAATTTCCGGATATCAAACTGGATGTATGCATATTTCCGCTCCGGATGAGCTGCCTGAAACCTTGCAATTCGATTGATAAAGACTGACGGATTCTTATCGTTGGTAAATGACATCAGAATTTCCCTGTCCTCCAGTTCCTTATCCCGTAATGCCTTTACTTTCCCCACATATGACTGTATCAGTCCATTTTCATCCAAATCCAGATAACATTTAATGGAAACCAGCTCCACATCATAGACATCACTGTTTACATAAATCTCCGCAGATAATTCCTGCATATGAATCGGTTCCCTTGCCCCTTGTTTCAGACGTTCATACAGGTTGATGATCTTTCCTCTATCCTGAGGTTCTACCCATGTTCCATTGTATAAGTGAAATAAAAAATCCTGTTCACCATTCATGATTTCCTGCGGTATATATGGATTTTCTTCAATATAATAATAATTAGCAGGAATATTTCCATAAAAATAGATAACATCCAGATGCTCCCTGCGAATCCTCATTATATCCTGCATTGCCTTTTTTCTTTCCATTTTCTCCAATTCATCTTCCTCCCGCAGGACTGAACCATGCTTATACTGATTTTTCCACTACCGAATTTCGGTTTTTCCACCCATATATGGCTGCAATGCAGTTGGAATCTTTACACTTCCATCTGCCTGCAGATTATTCTCCAGAAATGCAATCAGCATTCTAGGCGGTGCTACTACCGTATTATTCAGAGTATGTGCCAGATATTTCTGCCCATCTGCTCCCTTCACGCGAATCCGAAGTCTTCTTGCCTGGGCATCTCCCAGATTGGAACAGCTCCCTACTTCAAAATACTTCTTCTGTCTTGGAGACCAGGCTTCCACATCTATGGACTTCACCTTTAAGTCTGCCAAATCACCGGAGCAGCATTCCAGCGTCCGAACCGGAATATCCAAAGAACGGAACAAATCAACGGTATTCTGCCACAGCTTTTCAAACCACATCGGGCTTTCCTCCGGTTTACAGATAACAATCATCTCCTGCTTTTCAAACTGATGAATCCGGTAAACTCCCCGCTCCTCTAAGCCATGGGCACCCTTTTCCTTTCGGAAACAAGGAGAATAACTGGTCAGGGTCTGAGGCAGCTCCTCCTCCTGTATCAAGGTATCAATGAATTTGCCAATCATGGAATGTTCACTGGTTCCGATCAGGTACAAATCCTCTCCCTCAATCTTATACATCATGGCATCCATTTCCGCAAAACTCATAACACCGGTTACTACATCACTGCGGATCATAAATGGAGGCACACAATAGGTAAATCCACGGTCAATCATAAAATCTCTGGCATAGGAAATCACAGCAGAATGCAAACGTGCAACATCCCCCATAAGATAATAAAATCCGTTTCCTGCAACCCGGCGGGCAGCATCCAAATCAATCCCATGGAATTTCTCCATGATTTCTGTATGATATGGTACTTCAAAATCCGGAACTACCGGCTCTCCGTATTTCTGAATTTCTACATTTTCACTGTCATCCTTTCCGATTGGGACAGACGGATCGATAATATTGGGAATCACCATCATAATGGACTTGATTTTTTCCTGAAGCTCTCCCTCCCGAACCTCCAACTCTGCCAGTCGTTCAGAGGATGCGGTCACCTTCTTCTTGGCTTCTTCTGCTTCCTCCTTCTTTCCCTGTGCCATTAACGCACCAATCTGCTTTGAAATCTTATTCCGCTCTGCCCGAAGATTGTCCGCCTCCTGCTGGGTCTTTCGGCTCTCTGCATCCAAGGCAATTACCTCATCAACCATCGGAAGCTTATTATCCTGGAATTTATTCTTAATGTTCTGCTTTACAATATCCGGATTCTCTCTCAGAAACTTAATATCTAACATAATGTCCTCCTGCCTATACAGATATTATCTGTGGTATTCTTATAATTCCTATAACTTATTTAGTTTATACCATTTTTTACATCTTTGCAAGATGTTCATAATAACGTAAAAGGACAGGGAATCTCTCAAAATGCAAGAAACCCCATCCTTCACTATTCTTTACCAGATTACTGCTGTAGCGCCATAGGTCAGTCCGGCACCAAATCCGGACATGATGATTTTTTCTCCCCGTTTCAGCTTCCCCGCCCGGTTTAATTCGTCCAATAAAACCGGAATACTGGCAGAAGACATATTCCCATAATCATGCAGATTCATCGGGAACTTTTCTTCCGGCTCTCCGATACGCTTTGCAATGGACTGAATGATTCTGGCATTTGCCTGATGTAAAATATAATGATCTACCTCTGACTTATCCCATCCTGCCTTTACCAGCACCTTTTGAATGCTGTCCGGCACCTGGCTCACTGCAAACCGAAAGACCTCCTGGCCGTTCATCTCTAAATAACCGCTTCCCTTGGATTCCTCCTCTGCAGCCGCCGCTTCCCGAAACGGATTATTGACCTGCCCCTCATAGCGATAAAGTGCCATTCCCTTCTTTCCATTGGCTCCCTGCACCATGGCTACCACACCTTCTTCCTCCTCCTGAATAAAGGCGGCACCGGCACCATCACCAAACAGGATACAGGAAGAACGGTCATTCCAATCTACAATCTTTGTCAATACCTCTGCACCTACAATCAACGCATTTCGATACATACCACATTGAATATATGCATTAGCAGAATTCAAGGCAAACAGGAAACCTGCACAGGCTGCATTAATATCATAGGCAGTTGCATTGTCTGCTCCAATCGCCGCCTGAATCTCACAGGCAAGACAAGGAAAGGTGCAATCCGGAGACACGGTTGCAGCCAGGATCAAATCGACCTCCTCTGCCTTCTTACCTGCATCCTCCAGTGCCTTTCGACAGGCTTCCGCTGCCAGCGAAGTTGTAGTTTCCGTAGTGGCTGCATGCCTGCTTCCGATTCCGGTCCGCTCCTGAATCCACGTATCCGAAGTATCCAAAAAAGTCTCCAGTTCCTGATTGGTTACTACCCGGGATGGTATTGCACTACCTGTTCCTATAATTCTTGTTGTCATATGTGTTTCCTTTCTTTATCTGCTGTCGCCTTGCTGCCAAGACCTAGCCTTGATTTCTATCCTCTGTTTTTTCATTTACCATAAAATCTAGTATAAAAAACTACCTTCTGTAAACCTACAAAAGCAGCAAAATCACTTTGGATTTTGCTGCCTTTAAAAACTAATTACATTTTAATATATAAGATTTTCTTTGTCCAGTTTAATTTAACTATCTAATTTCAACCTCCGGCATCAACTCATCCTTCATAATGGTAAGCACCCGGTCAAAGGCTTCTACATCCTCCTTGGAGCAGGATGCCTTTACCCGTTTTAACACAGTGTCCACATAGGACTGGCTGATATTATAATATTTATAATATTTTTCTGTTACCCGCAGATGATATTCCCGTTTATCGGTTTCAGACTGCACCTTCTCAATATATCCCTTTTGTATCAGGCTGTTTACCCGGTAAGTTGCATTAGGTGATGAAATATTCGTAAAGCTTGCAAATTCATTAATCGTAGGATTCCCCAATGCTCCAATGATTTCAGCACAAAA
>JAIECC010000050.1 GCA_029068665.1 Lachnospiraceae bacterium | reverse complement strand
ATGTAACAATTCCTCTTATTTTAACCTCTTAATTTCTTTACCGTTGACTGGATGGACTGATTGAATTCTTCTTCAGAAGAATTCTCAAATACAATCAATTCTCTGATATTCGTCGGAGGTGTATAATTCTGGGATGCAACATATTCATCCCAATGCTCCAGCTTCCAACTGTCACGATCCGAGTTACGCTTAATCATTCGCTGGTGGCAAACCTCAATGGATGTGTTCACCCAAACGACTACAAGCTCTGCCTCCTTCTTCGCCAGTCTGTCCCGCAGCTTGTTCAAATACTCATCATCACGAATCTCATCTGTAAAAGGTGCATTAATCAATACGGTATCATTGTATTCCAAAGCTTCCATTGCAATATCCAAAATTGCATAATATTCATAATCCCGGATTTCCTTCTGAAAGAAATCAGATGAGCGGTTATATTCTTCATTTGCCACTTTAAATATCTGCTTTGAAAGTACAATCAATGTATCTTTATCAAGATATACACAATTCGTTAAAGCCTTCGCCAACTGCCTTGTTACGTGAGTTTTACCGCAAGCCGGTGGTGAAGTAACTAAAATTAAGTGTTTCATTGTTGTCCCTCCTGGTAAATTTCGCTACTAGTAAAAATTTTAGCATATATCCTTTTCTTATGCAATATGAAACTTAGTAGATTTCTTAATGAAAATGTCCGGATCTAATGCCGGCCGCCGCCGCCGCTATGGCCGCCGCTGTGACCGCCGCTACTGTGACCACCGCCACCGCCGCCACCACTGGAGGTGTCAATGTGACGCTGTGTGGTATGCTTAGACAGGAAAACATCCCGTTTTGCAGTAATATCTGCATGTCCTCCCTGCACATAGGTCGACATATTTGTGGTCTTTTTTCCCAGCTTCTTTCCCAAATTGACCAGAAGAAAAACAACTGCAACAAGAATCGGCAGTAAAATGGTAAGGGAATCCTTAATATGAATCTCTACCAGATTCAGACCTACCATATCCGCAGTCAGATGATTTATCATCCGGCGATAGCTGCGGTATGGATTCGTATTGGAATATTCCCAGACATCTGCCTCCAGCTCTTCCAGCCTTATTTCATCTAAGTAAACCTCATATGCCCGGTCTAAAACGGAATCACCGGAAACACTCCGATAAGCTAAAAATGCCGACTCTGCATATCCATTCAGATCATACCAGTTATTTACATAAATGACTCCTGCTCCTCTGGAATCACCTGCAGTATGATGCTCCATTGAGGTATATTCTGCACCGGGAGCGCTGTAATGTCCGTCATATCCAAACTTAAAATACTCATAAAAATTCTCTGCAAAATAAATGGTATTGTTATAAGTGGAATTATAAGGATCACTGCCTACATTTTCATCAATGGTTACAATTACGATATCCAGTCCCAGCTGTCTCTGCCTTTTTTCAATCAGCCGCTGCAGCTGTTTCTCCTGTCGGTCAGTCAGTACATCCGCATAATCAAACACTCTTCTGGTTGCCGTGCAGTCACTATTGTTCCGCTCACCAACCTGAGATGCCCTTGCCGCTAATGCCGCCTTGGAATAAGCAAATGGCAGAAGCGCCATTACAACAATAATTCCGCAGAGGATCAATAAAAATCTTATAAACTTTTTCATCTCAGAATACCTCCACAAAATTCTGTAATACCTTCATAAATAGCACAAGTACGGCAAATAATGCAGTACCGGAAAAAATGATTTTACCTGCACTTTTAGGAAGCTTTCCATATACCTTGCCCGTCTGCCCGTTTATGTAATACTCATAATCCTTCTGATGATATCGATAGACATATCTCCATACCGGCATCATGGCAAATTCCCTGGCGGTTGGCCTGTGCTGAATCTCTCTCCGGCTTGGGGTTAAGCTGTTGTATCCCTTCATACTGGACTGAAGCCATGCTGTCGTATCATTATCTGCCTTTTGCCTTGCTCTTGGTTCCAGTACATCGGGTGTCTGATTGTAGGTTTCCGCTTCAAAACCGGACATGTATTTCGGTTCAAAACGCTCTAATTTGTCATACTCATAGGGCTCCATAATGTCCATAATATTGTCCGGCATTTTTATGGATGCATCAACGGGTATCTGCTTAAAATTAATATTCATTTCCCGATAGACCTGATACTTAGAGGTTTCTGTATATTCCGTATTTCCGCTGGTCCAGGTCCGGACCTTCGTACCGATTCCGTCCCATACAGCATGGGTGGCATAGCTGTACATCCAGAATGGTACATAGTCACCTTCCAGGTTCTCCAATGTTCGCTGGGAAAGAAAATCACCGGGACAAAATAATTTATCCTTGAACTCCTTCCGCAGTAATTCCGTTGCCTGTTCCTTGGTAAACCGGAAAGGCAGCACCAGATCCGGTCCGTAAGGATATGTAATCTTCTCGTCAATAATATTATAAGCACCGCAATATTCACATTTGGTTGCAGAAGTAAACTGATTTACCTTCAGTTTTCCTCCACAGGATGGACAGGAATAAGAATCCTCCTGTTTCACAATTTCTTCTGAATTTAAAGAATTACAACTGGCACACAGCATATTGCCGTTTTTCGGGTCATACACCACATTGCCGCCGCAATTTACACATTTAAACTGCATTTTTACTCTCCCTTATTTTATATATTTTGACTGTAGGACTCATTAGTCTGAAATATCCAGGGTTCCATTCTCCATCTGCTGATGAATATTGGTATCCTTTGCGTCCCGCTTTGGATTGGAGCACCCGGCAAGCGCCAGAATCAAAACAACAGCCAGAACAACACACACTACTCTTTTCTTCAATCTGCTTCCTCCCATTCTGTTTATTCCTATATTTCCACTCTATTATGGAAATAAAATCACCATTTTTATAAAATAAATTATATCACAATTCAACAATACAAGCAATCGTGCATACTATATCAGTGTAAACTTATCATTGGAGGCAATGACATGAGCGATTTATCAGCAACTCAATGCGGAGGCTGTGGCGGATGCGGATCAAGTGTATTTGGTGGAGGCAGCTGCTCCTGTATTATCATCATCCTGCTTCTGCTTTCCTGCTGCGGCGGAAACGGCATCAGCACCAACAATGACTGCGGCTGTGGAAACAACGGATTTGATTCCTGCTGGATCATCATCCTGCTCCTGTTATTCTGCGGATGCGGAAATAACGGAAGTAGCTACAATAACGGCTGTGGCTGCGGCTGCTAATTTCATTTCTACACGCTGTAGGTTGAACCAGGGAACTGCCATCCGGCAGTTCCCATTTTTACGCAAGGTCATTTCTGCATCTCCAACCTGTAATCTGCATATAGTATAGATAAGGACACCTGGCATTTATGCACGAAAACGAATTATCCGGAATCGAAAGGATTAGGTATGAAGGAACCCTTCCAGCATCCCCTTGACAAAATATATCAGAATAACGGTCTTTTGCTATTAGAAGCTATGATTCCATATGTAGACCCATCATTAAAACTTCCCCTTGCCATGCTGATCAAGCTGCAGGAGCTTCGAATTCTAATGCAGGTTCTGAATAATCCTTCCCGTATGGATGCCTATGGTCTGAATCGTGGAACAGGGAATTCAGATGAACTGCTGACTTCTCTTTGCAAAGCAATGGGCTTTGATTTTATGGAGCAGTTTAATACCATTAATACTATGCAGAATATGATGAATACCATGAATGTCATGCAGAATATGCCGGATTTCACAGCACAGGCTTCTCATGATATCCAACCGGACCAGCCCGTGTCCCAGGAAACACCGGAAGCTTCCTCAGAAGAGGAATTTCACGGTTTTTCGCCTGATACCAAAAATGATATGATCGATGCCATCCGGCAAATTTTATCCGAACAGGAGGAAGAACAGTATGAATCGTGATCAATTACGCAATATAGCCCCGGCTAAGCTCCGCATTATTTTGGATTTAATGGAAAACAGCAAGGGCAAAGGACCGGAGTCCCTAATGCCCCTGCTGATTCAGGCAAATCAGAAAATGCAGCAGCAGGGAATTCAGTTCACACCGGAAGAATCCCGGTTAATGCTTGATTTGTTAAAGCAGGATATGACACCTGCCGAAGTCAAAAAAGTAGAAATGATGCAGTCCCTGCTGGCAAACTGGCAGCAGTAAGGATTCCTATATCTACTCCCATTTGTCCATTTCTTTATTGCGGATTGCCAGATTACGGATATAATGCTCCATTTCTTCTCTGGACTGAAACTCAGACAGATGCTTTTCCACCTGCTCCTTGGATACATTATCATAACAATTCATTAATTCCTCCAATGCTGCTTCCTTCGGGTCATCATGTC
>JAIECC010000005.1 GCA_029068665.1 Lachnospiraceae bacterium | reverse complement strand
GTTTATGAAGGAACAGGGGAGAGGCTCTGTTGAGGAAATTACTGCAACGAATCTGACTACCTATGTTTTGTATTTGGAAAAGCAAGGTTTGTCTACGGCAACCATTTCCAGGAGCATTGCATCCCTTCGGGCATTTTTTATTTATTTGCTGCGGCAGGGACGCATTAGCCAGGATCCATCGGAGCAGTTGAAGCCGCCTAAGGTAGAAAAGCGTGTGCCGGAAACTTTGACGGTAGAAGAAGTGAACCTGCTATTGGAGCAGCCATCCGGAGACAGCCCGAAGGAATTACGGGACAAGGCTATGCTGGAATTATTATATGCCACTGGTATCCGGGTATCTGAGTTGATTTCTTTAAAGGTTGCGGATGTGAATCTGCGGATGAGTTATGTCCGGTGCAGTGAGAAAGACAAGGAGCGGATTATTCCTTTTGAGACGGTTGCCAGAGATGCTTTGGTACGCTATATGGAGCAGGCAAGAACCTCCATGTGTAAAGATAGTCCCTATCTGTTTTCCAATTGTCAGGGGGGTGTCATGACAAGACAGGGATTTTGGAAGATTATTAAGTATTATGCGTCAAAAGCAGGGATTGAGAAAGATATTACACCTCATATGATACGACACTCCTTTGCCACCCACCTGGTAAATAATGGTGCAGATCTAAAGGCTGTACAGGAAATGCTGGGACATTCCGATATTTCCACCACCCAGATTTACATGAAGAAAAATGCGGCACGGTTAAAGGAAGTGTATGATCAGACCCATCCACGGGCCAGAAGCTAGTCTGGAAAGAATGGAATATTAAAGGAAACAGTCAATGATAGTAACTAGAACATTATCCAATGGAATAAGAACTGTAATTGAATCTGTGCCCAATGTGCGTTCTGCCGCATTGGGCATTTATGTTGAGACAGGTTCTGCATATGAAATGGACAGAAATAACGGAATTTCCCATATGATTGAGCATATGATGTTCAAGGGGACCATAAACCGCAGCGGGCGGGATATTGCAATGGAAGCTGCTTTGCTGGGAGATGATATGAATGCATATACAGCAAAGGAGGTTACCTGCTATTATGCCAGAATTTTAGATGAGCATCTGCCGGTCATGGCAGAAATTCTGGGAGATATGTTTTGTAATTCTCTATTTGATGAGGAGGAACTGGAAAAGGAAAAGGGTGTTATACTGGATGAAATTGATATGTATGAGGATTCACCAGAGGATATGGTTCAGGAGCAGCTGCAGAAGCTGGTATGGGATTCTCACCCTTTGGGCTATATTATTTCCGGAACCGAGGAGAATGTCAGATGTATGACCCGAAAAGAGTTGATGGAATTCTGGAAGGAACATTATGTGGCGGAGCAGATGATTATTTCTGTGGCCGGACATGTGGAGACAGAGGCGGTTTGTGAACTGCTGGAGAAGTGCTTTGGCTCCATCCCCGGTGGCAGAAAGCAAAAAGAAGGAGCAGCTCCGGTTTATCAGCCTGCACGCAAGTGGTTTCAGAAGGAGATAGAGCAGGTTCATGTATGTATTGGATTTCCCGGAATCAGTCATATAGATGATAAAAGCTACACCTTATCCGTTGCCAATAATATCATTGGCGGCAGCTCCAGTTCCCGGTTATTCCAACAGATTCGGGAGGAGCAGGGGCTTTGCTATAGTCTGTACTCATATGGCAGCTCCTATCATCAGACCGGTACCTTTCAGATTTATTGTGGGATGAATGAGGAGAATTTGGAACCGGTATGCAAAAGCATTATGGAATGCCTGCAAAAATTAAAGCAGGAGGGACCAACAGAAGAGGAATTGAATCAATCTCTGTCACAGATTCGTTCCGAGCTGTTGTTATCTATGGAAAATACCCATAACCGAATGCACAATAATGCAAGAAATCTGCTTTATATGGGCAGAATTGTTACAATAGAAGAAACGTTGGATGCACTAAGAGCGGTTACTCGTGCTGACATCATGAATTATATGGAGGAGTACTGCCGACTGGAACAGCTCAGCATGACATTGGTAGGGGATGTGGAGAAGAGTCTGGCATTAAAAAAAATCATGCAATCCTTTTGAAAACACAGTTTAGACTTATTTTTGGTTTATTCTGAGAAAGGTTTGATAATGTCAGATTAATTTGGAAATCGTAAGGAAAAAGATTTAGGAGGAATCAGTATGCTGCTTGTAGAGATGTAGCTTATCCACATCTGACCATGCCGACGAAGAGCATAT
>JAIECC010000049.1 GCA_029068665.1 Lachnospiraceae bacterium | reverse complement strand
AAGAATGAATCTGCAGCATGTTCTCTCGTATTTTAGAGATATCCATATGTCGTTCAATGGCGTGTATGGTATCCGGATTCGTGGTCTGTAATCCGATTTCAAACTGAACCAGACCCTTTCGCATCTGGCTTAGCAGTGCCAATTGTTCCTCCGTCAACAAATCTGCAGAGATTTCAAAATGAAAATTCGTCATTCCGTTATCATGATTATAAATGTAATCCCAGATAGCCATTGCATGAGCCGGATTACAATTAAAGGTCCGGTCAATGAACTTTACCTGTGGAATCTGTTGGTCCAAAAAGAACTGCAGTTCCTGTTTTACCAGCTCCAGACTTCGAAACCGCACCTGCTTATCAATGGAAGACAGGCAATAGCTGCAGCGGAACGGACATCCTCTGCTGCTTTCATAATACACAATCTTATGTTCAAATTCTGCCATGTTCTGATACACGAAAGGTAATGCATCCAACCCGGTTAAGTCTACAGGCGGCTGCAGCTTCACCTGTCCGGAATGGCGGTAAGCAATACCGGGAATTTCTTCCCAGGACTCCCCCTTGAGCAGTCGGGCAAACACCCTTTCTCCTTCTCCCAGAAGCACCAGATCAATAAACGGATTCTGTTCCAGAAACACATCCGCATGATAAGATACCTCCGGTCCCCCTGCCCATAGCTGGATATCCGGCCGGACCTTTTTTAGTTCCCCTGCAATTCTCCTTACAACTTCAATATTCCAGATATAGCAGGAAAAAGCTATGATTTCCGCATTCATTTCATAAAGAGAGCCCAGTATATCCTCCTCCGGCTGATTAATGGTATATTCCGCTATTTGTATGGCGGGAGCATCCGGAAGGCACTGTTCCTCTGCATATGCCTTTAGGGCATATACCGCAAGATTGGAGTGTATATACTTGGCATTGATTGCTACTAATACTATCATTCTTTTATTATTCTGTCACCTTTCCTGCCAAATAATTAATAAACTGCTGTGCCGTACGTCCGGAAATTCCACCATGACTCAGTTCCCACTTATTGGCCTCACGACACAGTTCCTCCTCCGTTAAGGAAATGGATGCATTGCGTTTCGCCAGTTCTTTCACAATTTCAAAGTATTCCTTTTGACTTGGTCTGGAGAAGCTGATGGTAACACCAAACCGATTGACCAGGGACAGCTTTTCCTGCATCGTATCTGAACGATGCAGTTCCCCTCCATTTCCATGCTCCATATCATCCCTGTCATTCCAGGTTTCTTTTATAAGATGCCGCCGGTTTGAAGTGGCATATATTAACACATTATCCGGCTTTGTCTCCACACCGCCTTCAATCACTGCTTTCAAAAACTTATACTCGATTTCAAATTCTTCAAAGGATAAATCATCCATATAGATAATAAAACGATAATTTCTGTTCTTAATCTGTGCAATGATAGCAGACAAATCCTGAAACTGATGCTTATAGATTTCTATCATCCGCAGCCCCTGGTCATAATACTCATTTATGATTGCCTTAATACTAGTTGATTTACCGGTACCGCTGTCACCAAAAAGAAGTACATTATTGGCTTTTCTTCCCTGTACAAAGGCTTCTGTATTTTCTGTCAGCTTTTTCTTTTGGATTTCGTAGCCAATCAGATCCTCCAGCTTTACATCATCCGTATTATTAATCGGACAAAACTCCACGCCCTGCTCCAGATGACGGATACGAAATGCCTTGTTTAATCCGAACATTCCCACACCATACGCCTTATAGAATTCTGTCACAATCATAAAGATATCCTGTTCATCCTTAGCGGATTCTATCCTGCGGCTGATCTCCTGCACCTTTTCACTGACATTTTTATTATACATCCGCTCCTTTTTCACAATTGCCTTATAATTGGAAATGGTAGTAAAACAATCAATTCCTAATGCTGCTTCTATAGGCGAAAAATCAAAATCAAATAATGCTTTAAAAATCTTAAAATCACCCTTGGCAAACTGATTCACCGTTCCATCATTTGCCCCTACCTTTTCACAGGTAATACTAAAGGAATTCTCATTGGTAATCAGCAGAAATGCCAAGTAATTGTGCCACAGATTGGTATCAAATCCATAACTGGTTGCCAAATCCAGCAGCCGCTTCATTTCCACATAAATCCGGGTAGTCAGATCTGCTTTATTTACCACGCCTTCATCAAAGTCCTCAAATATCCCTGCCAAACGGAATAATATACTATCCTCTCCTAAATCCCGATATAAAATCAGCCTTGAAACCTCCTGATACATCTGTTCCTCATTCCTTTCCGTCAAAATAAATCTATTGTTCTTTTCACAAGAAAAAGGCGATTATCATCGCCTTTTAATCAGCCATAGGCTGTACAATACTCCGATTTACACGAAGCAGAAAAATAACAGTTATTATAAGAGCAGCAATTTCTGCAATTGGAAATGCCAACCATACCATTCCAACCCGATTGGTTAATGACAGCAGATATGCTACAGGCAGCAACACCAGAAGCTGCCGTACAATGGATACGATCATACTCAGGAATCCTTTACCAAATGCCTGAAAGATAGAAGATCCTGCAATACAAAAGCCTGCGAACAAAAAGCTGATACTGATAGTACGAATTGCCGGAATGCCAAGCTCCAGCATGTAATCAGAGGCCTCAAAAATCCCCAGGAGCTGTCTCGGAAAAATCTGCATAACCATCAAGCCCAATGTCATAATCCCTACCGCATATAGAATCCCATACCGCATCGCCTGCTGCAGACGTTCTTTTTTTCTTGCTCCATAATTATAAGAAATAATCGGTATCATACCATTATTCAATCCAAAGACCGGCATAAATACAAAGCTCTGAATCTTAAAATAGGCACCGAAAACAGCTGCAGCCGTAGACGTAAACCGCATTAAGATATTATTCATGATAAAGCACATCACAGAGCCCACCGATGCCATGATAATCGAAGGAACACCAACGCTATAGATACGTCCAATTACACGGGCCTTGGGGCGAAATACACTTTTTAAACTTAAGCTCAATTCTTTATTCACCTTGATATTTAGAATCAATGCCAATACTGCTGCACACATCTGTCCGATTACTGTTGCAAGTGCAGCACCCTTAACCCCCATGGCAGGACAACCCAAATATCCAAATATCATAATGGGATCCAGAATAATATTGATAATGGCGCCTGTCAACTGAGTAATCATGGAGTATATTGTCTTACCCGTAGACTGCAGCAGCCGCTCCAGCATGACCTGTGCAAATAAGCCAAAGCATAAGCCGCCACAAATTGCCAAATAATCGGTTCCATATTGTACGATCTCCTTACTTGCCTTCTGCCAGATAAACACCCACTTTGAAGAAGTAGCACATATAATGCTGAAAAATACTGCACTGAGAAGTGCGAGAAAAATACCGCAATTTGCACCTTTATTTGCATCCTCAAATTTCTTTTCCCCTAAAAAGCGGGATACCATGGCATTTACACCCACCCCGGTACCGGTACCTACTGCTATCATAAAATTCTGCATGGGAAACGCCAGCGACAATGCAGTAAATGCATCCTCCCCCAGCTTCGATACAAACATGCTGTCTACTATATTATATAATGCCTGTACCAGCATGGATATCATCATAGGCAGAGACATACTGATAATCAGACGATTAATTGGCATAATGCCCATTTTGTTTTCTGTTGGTGCTGCCTTCTTCTGTGCCTCCATAATATTCCTCTCTCTCACTGTTCCTGTATGCTTTATTCTTTCCACAAAAAAAACAGTATAATACTGTTTCTTAAATCAAAAGAGCGCGAGACGGGACTCGAACCCGCGACCCCGACCTTGGCAAGGTCGTGCTCCACCAACTGAGCCACTCGCGCATATATAAATTCAGCCAAAGGCTAGTGCCCAGAACCGGAATCGAACCAGTGACACGAGGATTTTCAGTCCTCTGCTCTACCAACTGAGCTATCTGGGCGTATAAATGAATTTGGATAGTCGATTCGTATTTACGAATCAACGGACACTGAGCAAGCTATGCTTGCGAAGGTGGACATTTTGTGCGAAGCACACATGTCAAGGTGGACATTCCGTGCTGAGTACCACCTAATACTCAAAAGCAAATGCCGGCGACCGGAATCGAACCGGTACGGGAGTATAAGTCCCGCAGGATTTTAAGTCCTGTGCGTCTGCCAGTTCCGCCACGCCGGCATTTCTTATAACCAATTCACATAGTGGATTGATTGCCTGGATGGAGGTGGATTCGAACCACCGAAGCAAGATGCAGCAGATTTACAGTCTGTCCCCTTTGGCCACTCGGGAATC
>JAIECC010000048.1 GCA_029068665.1 Lachnospiraceae bacterium | reverse complement strand
TGATATTCAGGTTGTTCTATTTGAAACAACCTCCTGCATATTTATTAGTATGGTTGAATAATCGGAAAGGATTAAAGGAAAGGCAGGTTGGAGTATGTCAAAATCAATGAAGGTACTGGAGGTCATAAGGTCTTTGGTAGCGGCCTACATATTTACGGGGGTTGCCCTTGCGGCGCTGGCATTTGTAATCTATAAATGGGATCTGAATGAAACAATTGTCAATATTGTGATAATGGCAGTCTATGTGATCGCCTCCTTTATCGGCGGCTTTATCACCGGAAAGCGGGTAAAGGAACGAAAGTTTTTCTGGGGGTTGCTAATGGGAGGATTGTATATCCTGATTATTTATGGAGTATCCATGATCATGAGTGTAAGCCTGGATATGATTTCTACTGCAAACGTGGCAGCTTGTCTTCTTTGCCTGGGCGGCGGAATGCTGGGAGGAATGGTGAGTTAAGGTATCTCGCCATGCGTATCTCGCCTGACGGCCACGCTGTGCGCTTTCTCGCTAGGAGAGATAGTGCCCCGCCATGCGTATCTCGCCTGACGGCTCGATACAGGGCTGCGCCCTATAAGGAAAGATAACCATATATGGCTTAGCCTGCAAGCAGTCACACCATATATGATTATCTTTCCTTGCATGGCTTGGGAAAGTATGGTATACTCATTGGAGTTATTTAAGTTGAAGGAGGATTTTCGATGAAGCACGTTAAGACATTAACTAATAAGACTTTAAAGAATACAATGGAGAAAGGCGGCTGCGGCGAGTGTCAGACCTCTTGCCAGTCAGCTTGTAAGACCTCTTGTACGGTTGGTAATCAGACCTGTGAGAACAAGAGGTAATCCATTTTTAATTAAGCGGAAGCGGAAGAGAGGATTGTATTCAGTCATCCTCTCTTCTATGTATTTCATTTAGGAGTAAAAAATAGTGATTCACCAGTATAAGAATAATGGTTATAATATCGTCATGGATGTATGCAGTGGTGCAGTACATGTGGTGGATGATGTAACCTATGATGTAATTGCATTATACGAAGAGAATAATGAGCAAAGAAAAGAAACTACATTAGAAATCCTAAAGGACAAGCTCTCTAAGTATTCGGAAGAAGAACTTCGGGAAACATTAGAAGAGGTTGAAGAATTAAAAGAACGGGGAGAACTGTTTGCAGAGGATGAATATGAGCAGTTCGTCATGGACTTTAAGAAGCGGAAAACAGTGGTAAAAGCATTGTGTCTGCATATTGCTCATGATTGTAATCTGGGCTGCCGCTACTGCTTTGCGGAGGAAGGCGAATATCATGGAGACCGTTCCCTGATGAGTCTTGCAGTTGGAAAGCAGGCATTAGACTTTCTGGTGGCGAATTCCGGAAGCCGCAGGAATCTGGAGGTAGATTTCTTTGGCGGAGAGCCGACTATGAATTTTGAGGTGGTAAAGGAGCTGGTTCGATATGGCAGAAGTCTGGAAGAACCCCATAATAAAAAGTTTCGTTTTACCTTAACCACCAATGGAATTCTCTTAAATGATGAGATTATGGAATTTGCCAATAAAGAAATGGCAAATGTGGTACTGAGTATTGACGGGCGGAAAAGTGTCAATGATTATATGAGACCCGCTAGGAACGGAAAAAGCTCCTATGATGTCATTGTTCCGAAATTTCAAAGGTTTGCAGAACTAAGAAATCAGACAAACTATTATGTCCGGGGAACCTTTACCCATCATAACCTGGATTTTTCAGAGGATGTCCTGCACCTGGCTGATTTAGGGTTTCAGCAGATTTCCGTTGAGCCGGTGGTTGCACCCAAAGAAGAGCCTTATGCCATTCAGGAGGCGGACCTGCCTCAGCTTATGGAGGAGTATGATAAGCTGGCTAAGGAAATAATAAAGCGTGAACAGGAAGGAAAGGGATTCAATTTCTTTCACTTTATGATAGATTTGACGCAGGGACCATGCGTTGCCAAGCGATTGTCCGGCTGTGGTTCCGGTACGGAATATCTGGCAGTTACACCATGGGGAGATTTGTACCCTTGTCATCAGTTCGTAGGACAGGAAGGATTTAAGCTGGGTAACGTATATGATGGCATCCGGGCAGAGGCAGTGCGGGATGAATTTAAGCTTTGCAATGTATACGCGAAGGAAAAATGCAGAAATTGTTTTGCACGATTCTATTGCAGCGGCGGCTGTGCCGCAAATTCCTATCATTTTCATGGAAGCATCTTAGATGCCTATGATATTGGCTGTGAATTGCAGAAAAAGCGGATTGAATGTGCAATTATGATAAAGGCTGCTTTGGCAGACAAGGAAGAAAAGGAGAAGAAGGAAGCATGAAAAATCAAAAAGCAAAAAGTGTGCTGATTATTGTATTGTTCCTGTTGATAACAGCAGGCTGTGCGTATATTGATATATATGGCTTGTTGGGTTCCGGTAAGGCAGAGGATATCACTCTTGGACTGGATTTGGCAGGCGGTGTCAGCATTACTTATGAAATCGAGGATGGAAATGCAACGGCAGAGGATATTGCCGATACGGTATATCGTCTCCAGCGGCGTGTAGACGGATACAGCAAGGAAGGCGAGGTGTATCGTCAGGGAGATAACCGGATTGCCATTGAAATACCGGGTGTGGAGAATGCCAATGAGATTCTGGAAGAGTTAGGAAAGCCCGGTGCTCTGGAATTCATGGATACTGAGAATTACAATTTATTCCGGGCAGGGGAAGAATACCAAACCGTTCTGACCGGTGCAGATATAGAATTATCCCAGGCGGGAATTGATAATTCCGGTGCCACCAATGATTATGTAGTACAGCTGGAGTTATCTTCGGCAGGTGCAGAGCGGTTTGCAGATGCAACTGCCGCTAACATCGGCCGTCCGATTTATATCATATATAATGGAGAAGTGATCAGTTATCCTACCGTACAGACTGTGATTAATGATGGCAGCTGTGTGATTAATCACATGGAAAGCTACGAGTCGGCAGACAATCTTGCCACCACCATTCGAATCGGTGCGCTTCCATTGGAATTAACGGAAATTCAATCCAATATTGTTGGTGCGAAATTAGGTGAAGATGCCATTCATACTTCTTTGCTGGCGGGCTTAATCGGTTTGGCTGTGATTGCGGTCATCATGATTGTTGTTTACCGCTTCCCTGGCTTTGTATCCGTACTTTCTTTGATTGGGTACACTATATTAATGGTATTATGCTTGAATTTGTTTGAGGTAACACTGACCCTGCCGGGTATTGCGGGTATTATTTTATCAATTGGTATGGCAGTAGATGCCAATGTCATCATATTTACGCGTATTAAGGAAGAGATTACCGCCGGAAAGAATGTAAAGCTGGCTGTAAAGGGTGGTTTTCAGAAGGCCATGTCAGCGATTCTGGATGGAAATATTACGACCTTGATTGCGGCAGCAGTACTGTGGATCATGGCATCCGGTTCCGTAAAAGGCTTTGCACAGACCCTGGCACTTGGTATTATTTTATCCATGTTTACGGCACTTGTGATTACGAAGCTATTGTTAAATGCATTTGTTGAATTAGGAATTGACAAGCCAAAGCTATTTGGCACCATAAAGGAACGGAAGGTTCGGAATTATGTTAAGAACAGTAAGATTTGTTTTATACTTTCAGCATTGATAATCATTGCAGGTTTTGTTTTCCTGCCGATTAATAAGAACAATGAAAATGTGGGACATGTATTGAACTTTAGTATGGAATTCATGGGGGGTACGTCCATGACAGTAGAGTTTGATAAGGTCTTTACCTTACAGGAAGCAGAAGATCAGATTCTTCCGGTTCTGACAGAAGCCACCGGGGTAGCCGGTTCCGAGATACAATTACAGAATGTACAGAATTCTACTTCTATTGTGATTAAGACTCCGCAGTTGAGTCTGGATCAGCGTCAAAATGCGGAATCGGCATTAAAAGAAGCGTTTACCGTTGAGAATTTTTCCATTGAAAACATTAGTTCTACGGTAAGTAACGAAATGCAGCGGGATGCTATTGTTTCCGTATTGATTGCTACATTGCTGATGTTGATTTATATTGCATTACGGTTTAAGGATGTAAGATTTGGTGCCAGTGCGGTTTTAGCCCTGCTTCATGATGTACTGTTTGTGTTTACCTTATATGCCATTGCCCATTTGTCAGTGGGTAATACGTTTATTGCCTGTATGCTGACCATTGTAGGTTACTCCATTAATGCAACGATTATTATCTTTGACCGTATTCGTGAGAACCTGAAGGTTATGAATAAGGCAAGCTTAAAGGAAATTGTAAATACCAGTATTTCCCAGACCTTTACAAGAAGTATCTATACGAACCTGACTACTTTCGTTATGGTATTGGCATTATATATTGTGGGTGTTCCGGCGATTAAGGAATTTGCACTTGCATTAATGGTAGGCGTTCTTGGCGGTACCTATTCCTCTATCTGCATTACCGGTCCGTTATGGTATTATATGAAGAGTAAAATTGGAAAATCAAAGAGCAGTACAAAAGAAGAAGCTGCCACAGGAAAATAAATAAAAATGGACAAGGCTGTTCGGAGGGGAGACTGGAATCCGGACAGCCTTGTGAGGTTTTTGGTATGAATGAAAAGTGGATATTATTGAATAAGAAAGCTGATTTTTATGAGCTGGCTGAACAATTTCATATTGATCCGGTCATTGCAAGAGTCATCCGCAATCGAAATGTGATAACGAAGGCGGAGTATGAGCGTTATCTGAATAAAAATACCGACTTATACGATCCTCGTCAGATGAAAGACATGACGAAAGGTGTGGCATTGATCAAGGCGGCAATTGAGCAAAAAAAGTCCATTCGGATCATATCGGATTATGATGTAGATGGAATTATGTCGAATTACATCCTGTATAAGGCCTTGAAGCGTTGTCATGCAAAGGTGGATTACCGGATTCCGGACCGGATTGCAGATGGATATGGTATGAATGAAGCTATGGTTCGGGAGGCATACGATGCCGGTATTCGGGTGCTGTTGACCTGTGACAATGGCATTTCTGCCCTGCTTCCCATTGCATATGCTAAGAATCTTGGAATGACGGTGGTGGTAACAGACCATCATGATATCCCCTTTGAGTATGACGAAGATGGAAAAAAAGAGTATATTCAGTCCGTAGCGGATGCAGTGATTGACCCGAAACAATTAGAATGTAAATATCCTTTCAAGCATCTGTGTGGTGCCGGAGTTGCTTATAAGTTCATTCAGGTGCTTTATCAGGAGATGGATATTGATGTGCTGGAGGCGGATGAATTCATTGAATTCGTTGCCATGGCTACTGTCTGTGATGTGATGGAGCTGACGGATGAAAACCGGATTCTGGTACGCCGCGGCTTAGAGGAATTGAATCGTACCGGTAACTTAGGCCTGCGGGCTTTGATTCGGACCAATGAGCTGGGGACACAAAAGATTATGTCCTATCATCTGGGTTTTGTATTAGGTCCCTGCATCAATGCAACAGGAAGGCTGGAAAATGCAAAACTGGCATTGGAGCTTTTACTGGAAGAGAATTATAATCATGCATTAAAACGTGCAGAACGTTTGAAAGAATTAAATGATGAACGGAAAGAAATGACCCTGAAAGGTGTGGAAGCTGCCATAGAGCAGATTGAAACTACAACCTTGGCTGAGGATAAGGTATTGGTGGTCTATTTACCGAATACCCACGAAAGTCTGGCGGGAATTATTGCCGGACGGATTCGGGAGCATTTTTATCGTCCCACTTTGATTTTAACGGATTCTGAAGAAGGAGAACTAAAGGGCTCCGGGCGCTCTGTGGACGGATATAATATGTATGAGGCATTAACGGAATGCAATGAGCTGTTGATTCGCTATGGGGGACATCCCATGGCAGCAGGATTCTCCATGCATGGCAAGGATCTGGAGTATTTCCGCCATAAGCTGAATGTTTTATGTGAATTGACGGAAGAAGAGCTGACACCAAAGCTGTATATTGATGTGCCGATGCCTATTGATTATATTACCTTTGATCTGATTGAACAGCTGGAATTGCTGGAACCCTTCGGCAAGGGAAATGAAAAGCCGGTATTTGCCCAAAAGAATCTGAGCGTTCGTTCAGCCAAGGTTTTGGGACGGAATGCCAATCTGCTAAAGCTGGAGCTGGAAAGTGAAACCGGTGCCAGGATGGAAGGAATTTACTTTGAAGTAGAAGAATTTATGGACAATATTAAACACTGGTTTGGAGAAGCTGAATGGGATCAGATGATGAAGGGCTGGCTGAACAATGTTGTTCTGGATATTGCTTATTACCCTTCCGTGAATGAATTTAACGGTATACGGGCATTGCAGATTGTAGTGAAGAGTTACCTGCCTCATTGCCCTTAAGGGGAGCGGAAGGTTTGACTTTTTAAGGGAATAATCTTATACTGATACAGATAAAACAGAGTATGAACATGGGAAAGTGTGGTGGCAGTCCGATGGAAAAGAAAACAGAAAACAGTGAGAACGCAAAGCAGCAGCCGGTTCAATTTTCTGGTCTGCAGCATTTTGTGGAGAATGGTACGTCATCAGGAAGAAAAAAAGAGAAGAATTTAAGTACGCCGGAAGATTTTACGCCTCCGGATGAACTGTTTCAGGATTTGATCCATTATATTCTGCAATATCATCCTTCTACGGATACGACAATGATCGAGAAGGCATACGATGTTGCAAGGGAAGCACATAAGGATCAAAAGAGAAAGTCCGGTGAGCCATATATTATCCATCCTTTATGCGTGGCAATTATTCTTGCAGAGCTGGAGATGGATAAGGAGACGATTGTGGCGGGCATTCTCCATGATGTAGTGGAGGATACCATTATGACAACGGAGGAACTATCAAAAGAGTTTTCGCCGGAAATCGCCTTGCTGGTAGATGGTGTCACCAAGCTGACCAAGCTGAATTTTTCACAGGACAAAATAGAACTGCAGGCAGAGAATCTTCGGAAGATGTTTCTTGCCATGGCAAAGGATATCCGGGTAATCATCATTAAGCTGGCAGACCGGCTTCATAATCTGCGGACCATGAAATATCAGTCACCACAAAAGCAGATTGAAAAGAGTCGGGAAACTATGGATATCTATGCCCCGATTGCTCATCGTCTGGGTATTTCCAAGATTAAGGTGGAATTAGATGATTTATCCCTGAAGTATCTGATGCCGGAGGTATATGAGGACTTGAACCGCCAGATTAATGACCGGATTACGGAGCGGGAAGCCTTTATCAATGGAATTGTACAGGATGTGCAGCATCATATTGACAATGCCAGTATTGATGCGGAAATCGACGGCAGAGTAAAGCATTTCTTTAGCATTTACAAAAAAATGATAAATCAGCATAAGACCCTGGATCAGATTTATGATATTTTTGCAGTCCGGATCAAGGTTGATACGGTTCGGGACTGTTATGCGGCATTGGGTGTGATTCATGAGATGTACACACCGATTCCGGGGCGTTTTAAGGATTATATAGCCATGCCGAAGGCCAATATGTATCAGTCACTGCATACCACACTGATTGGACCATCCGGACAGCCCTTTGAAATACAGATCCGGACCTTTGACATGCACCGGACAGCGGAATATGGTATTGCTGCCCACTGGAAGTATAAGGAGAACATGCAGGGAGGCACCGGAGAAGAGCGGGAGGAGGCCAAGCTTGCATGGCTGCGTCAGATTCTGGAATGGCAGCAGGATACAGATGACAATAAGGAATTTATGAGTGCCATTAAGACGGATCTGGACCTCTTTACGGAGCAGGTGTATTGCTTTACTCCGGCAGGTGATGTGAAATCCCTTCCATCCGGTTCCACACCGATTGATTTTGCTTATCTGATTCATACCGCAGTAGGAAACCGTCTGATTGGTGCCAGGGTCAATGGCAGACAGGTCACCATTGATTATAAGCTGCAAAATGGTGACCGTGTAGAGATTATTACGGCCCAGAACGCAAAAGGACCAAGCCGGGATTGGCTGAACATTGTGAAAAGCACTCAGGCAAAAACAAAGATCAATCAATGGTTCCGGCAGGAATATAAGGAAGATAATATAACAAGAGGAAAAGAATTACTGAATGCTTATTGCAAGACCAAGGGATTGCAGTTAAGTGATTATACGAAGCCGGATTATATTGCCAGAGTGACGGAAAAATATAATTTCCGGGACTGGGAATCAATCTGTGCGGCAATTGGACATGGCGGATTAAAGGAAGGACAGATTATCAACCGTCTGGTAGAGGAATACGAACGGGATCATTGCCGTAAGCTGAGTGATGAAGAACTGTTATCTCAGATAGAGTCAGAAGCCCAGGAGGTACAGCGTCCGAGACACTTCAGAGGTGGTATTATAGTAAAAGGCATCGATGATGTGGCGGTTCATTTCTCGAAATGCTGTAGTCCGGTACCGGGAGATAAGATTGTGGGCTATGTTACCCGGGGAAGAGGTGTGTCCATTCATCGGAGTGACTGTGTCAATGTACTGGACATGACTGAGGAGGAGAAGGAGCGGCTGATTGAAGCAGAGTGGCAGAGGCAGGAGAATAATCAGGATACGCTTTATGTGACGGATATTAAGATTTATGCTATTGACCGGAGAAATATTGTGTTTGATATATCAAAGGTATTTACAGAGATGTTGATCAATGTTACCAGCATGACCCTGCGGACCAACCGGCAGGGAAAGGCTACCATCAATGTGGCATTTGAGATTCATGGTGTGGAGCAGTTGAATAAGGTGATTGCCAAGATCAGGAATATCGATGATATCATTGACATTGAGCGTACCATGGGATAGAAGCGGGAGGTGAGAACATGCAGGATATAATTGTAATTACAAATCAATTGGGTGATTTCATGACGAATTGCTATACGGTTTATAATTCGGAAACACGGGAAGCTGTCATTATTGACCCGGCAAGCAATGCCCGTTTTCTGAATAATATGCTGGTGAATCAGCAGTTGGATTGTGTGGCGGTCTTGTTGACCCACGGACACATTGACCACATAGGAGCAGTACCGGAGTTGATGGAACTGGTAGGACATAAGGTTCCGGTCTATGCGGCAGCAGAGGAGCAGGATGTATTAAACGACCCAAGAAAGAACCTGTCTTCTATGTTCAGTAATCAGGTAATGACCATAAAGCCGGATGTTCTGCTGGAGGATGGTCAGATGATCCAATTACTTGGTACTGAAATTACCTGCATAATGGTGCCGGGACATACCAAGGGTGGTATGTGTTATTATCTGGAGGAGAACCAGATGTTGTTCTCCGGAGATACATTGTTCTCCAGAAGCATTGGACGGTCGGATTTTCCTACCGGCGATGGAATCCAGTTAGTAAAGGCAATCCGGGAAAAATTAATGGTTCTGCCGGAGGCTGTGACCGTATATCCGGGACACAATGAACGGACCACCATTGGACGGGAAAAGGAGATCAATCCGTTTCTTGAGGACTTCTGATCTTTTTATCACCATTGATTCCGGTTATGGAATGTCTCATAGCTTATATAATACAGGAGAGTAAATTTGATATACCTAAAGCAGAATGTGGATGATTACAATAATGACTTTCGGGCAATGATTCAGGCTTTTATTCCCAGAGAAAAGATTGTACTTACGAGGGAAGGAACCCGTCTGACCTTTCAGGCAGAGCTGGAGGAGACACAAGTGGCATTAAGCCTGTGGGAAGATGGAAAAAAGCTGGAGGAAGAGATTGCCCGTTGTCATTATCGGGACAAGAAGACGGCAAGGAACCCGATTAAAGCGGCGGCTTATTATATATTGAGCCGATACTGTAATAAGACTCTGCCCTGGGGCAGTATGACTGGTGTCCGCCCCACGAAGTTTGCAACAGCAAGACTGGAACAGGGGTGGAAGGAAGAAGATATTATTCGGGAATACCAGGAGCAATACCTGACTACCAGACAAAAGGGAGAAATATGCTATCGGGTGGCAAGACGGGAGCAGGAGCTGCTGCACCCTTTTCGGTTTACAGAGGAATATTGCCTGTACATAGGGATTCCTTTTTGTTTGTCCAGATGTCTTTACTGCTCCTTTACGGCTTATCCCATTGAGAAGTATAAAGAGCAGGTGGAGGGTTATCTGCAGGCGTTGTTTCATGAAATGAAATATGTATCGGAAGCTTACAGGAACAAACGACTGGTATCTGTGTATATCGGTGGAGGAACACCTACAGCTTTGAGTGCAGAGCAGTTAGCCCGATTGCTTGATTATATGTATCAGGTCTTTGACACCCGGTATATGAAGGAACTGACGATAGAAGCCGGAAGACCGGACAGTGTAAGCCGTGAGAAGTTCCTGGCTATGAAAGAACGGTCTGTGACCCGGATCAGTATCAACCCTCAGACCATGAATGATAAGACCCTTCAGTTTATTGGAAGAAATCATACTGCCGGAATGACTGTGGATGCATTTCATCTGGCAAGAGACTGCGGGATGGATAATATTAATATGGATATTATTGCCGGCCTGCCAAAGGAAGATATTCATGACATCCGCCAGACCCTGAATATTATTCGGGAGCTGAAGCCGGAAAGCCTGACGGTGCATTCTCTGGCAATCAAGCGGGCGGCGGAGTTGAACATACAGATGCAGCAATATCAGGACAGCATTACCGGAAGCACCAATGAGATGCTTATGCTGGCAGATGCTTATGCAGCAGAATTAGGTATGGAGCCTTATTACCTGTACCGGCAGAAAAATATACCCGGCAATCTGGAAAATGTAGGCTATGCAAGGCCGGGAGCCGAATGTCTGTACAATGTCTTGATTATGGAAGAGAAAATGGATATTATAGCAGTAGGCGCAGGAACTGCTACTAAGCTTACGTTCCCGGCAGAGAACCGGATTGAGCGGGTAGAGAATGTGAAAAATGTAGAGGAGTATATGCTTCGGGTGGATGAAATGATTGCCCGGAAGCAGGCAGGCTTTTCTGAGAAATCCTTAGGATAAAGCAAGATATATTTTGAACGATATGCGGAAGTGATAGGAATGTGGATTATGGAAGCGGAAAGAGATATTTTTTCAGGAGATACAATCAATGAGTATTTAAGTGAAGATTTCAGCAATGGACTGACTCATGCCATGTGTGTCAGTGACCTGTCCTCAAAGCTGGCAAGAGAGCTTGGATTGCCGGAGGAGGAGGTACAGGAAATAGCATTGGCAGGTATGCTTCACGACATTGGTAAATTAAAAATCAGCCGTTATGTTTATGGTAGAAAAGAGGATACCATGAAAATTGAGGAAGCGCGCTATATTCGGCGGCATGCCCAGTTAGGGGAACAGATTCTTCGGAAGCAGGGAATGTCAGATAATATATGCAACATGGTATTATATCACCATGAGAATTTTGACGGTTCCGGATATCCCTTTAATCTTTTAGGAGAAGAAATACCGTTGGGAGCCAGGATTCTGCGGGTATGTGATGTATTTGCAGCATTGATTTCCGATCGCCCTTATCGAAAGGCATTTGATATAGATACGGCAATTCAGTTGCTGATTGAAGAGGTGAAGAATTTTGATATGCGTGTGTTTCTCGCATTTCAAAGTGTGATACATAATGAACGAACATTAGAGGAGCTGGAAGAAATAGAAGTGTTTGAACACCTGTCAAATGGATAATAGGAAGCGGCAGGTTGAATTAGGAGGATCGATAGAATGGCAATGAAGAAAAAGCCGGTCACCGGCATGAAGGACATAATGCCAAAGGAAATGGAAATACGGGATTATGTCATTGGATTGATTAAAGAAACTTATAAAACATTTGGATTTACTTCCGTAGAAACCCCTTGTGTGGAGCATATCGGGAACTTAAGCAGCAATCAGGGCGGTGAAAATGAAAAGCTGATTTTTAAGATTTTAAAGCGGGGAGATAAGCTGAATCTGGCAGAGGCTTCCTGTGAAGCAGACTTGGTAGATGAGGCGCTGCGGTATGATCTGACCCTGCCCTTATCCCGGTATTATTCCAATAATGTCAATGATCTGCCAAGTCCCTTTAAGGCATTGCAGATGGGAAATGTATGGCGGGCGGACAAGCCCCAGCGGGGCCGGTATCGCCAGTTTATGCAGTGTGATATTGACATTCTGGGAGAACCGACCTATCTGGCAGAAATCGAATTGATTCAGGCTACCACTACCCTGATTGGGAAACTGGATTTTCATAATTTTACCATTCGAATCAATGACCGGCGGATTTTGAAAGCCATGGCAGCCTACAGTGGGTTTGAACCGGAAGCCTTTGATACGGTATTTATTATTTTGGATAAAATGGATAAAATCGGACTGGAGGGTGTGGAAGCAGAATTACTGGAAGGAGGATATTCCAAGGAAGCAGTCGAAAAGTACATGGAATTATTCCGTACCGTGACCAATGATGCTGCAGGAATCGCCTTGTTGAAGGAACGGCTGGAGGGCGTTTTAGAACCGGCAGTTGCTGATGACCTTGCTACAATCATTGCCAGTGTGGAGCAGGTGAAGACCGCAGAGTTTAAGATGTGCTTTGACCCTACGCTGGTACGGGGCATGTCCTATTATACCGGACCGATTTTTGAAATATCTATGGATGAATATGGCGGATCCGTAGGCGGCGGCGGACGTTATGATGAAATGATCGGCAAATTCACCGGGCAGAATATCAGTGCCTGTGGTTTTTCTATTGGATTTGAACGCATCATTATGCT
>JAIECC010000047.1 GCA_029068665.1 Lachnospiraceae bacterium | reverse complement strand
CCTGCGTATGCAGGCAATTCGTAAGAGTCAGGAGGCTCAGGGCTCAGAAGGTAAGAAATAGTAAAGCTGCCGGAATAAAAGAGTGAAATGTATCAGAGTAAATAAATGGAAAGAAGTGACAGAAATGAAGCTTGGCAGAAATGAGCCCTGCTGGTGCGGAAGTGGAAAAAAATATAAGGTGTGCCATATGCAGATGGACGAAAAAATAACTGCATTTCAGTTGAAGGGTGCCAGGGTGCCAACCCGGAAGATGATCAAGACCGGGGAGCAGATTGACGGAGTACGAAAAGCCGGAGAAATGAATACCAAAGTATTGGATTATATTGAACCTTATGTAAAGGAAGGGATTTCTACCGGAGAACTGGATCGGTTGGTTCATGACTATACCTTAGAAATCGGGGGGATTCCTGCCTGTCTTCATTATAAGGGATATCCGAAAAGTGTGTGTACCTCCATTGATGAGGTAGTCTGTCATGGTATACCGGATGATAATCGTATTTTGAAGCAGGGAGATATTGTCAATATTGATTGTACTACAATATACAATGGCTATTTTGGTGATGCTTCCAGAATGTATTGTATCGGAACGGTAAGTCCGGAAAAAGAGCAGCTGGTCCGGGTCACAAAGGAATGTCTGGAAATCGGCTTTCAAATGGTAAAGCCATGGACGTTTTTAGGCGATGTAGGCGTTGCAGTAAACCGGCATGCAGTAGAGCATGGGTATAGTGTGGTCCGGGAGATTGGAGGACATGGTGTAGGCGTGGAATTTCATGAGGACCCATGGGTCAGCCATATCGGAACGCCGGGCGGAGATTATCTTATAGTTCCAGGTATGATATTTACCATTGAACCTATGGTAAATATGGGAAAAGCGGATATCTGGCAGGATGAAGAGGACGGATGGACGGTACGGACAGAGGATGGACTGCCTTCTGCCCAATGGGAATATACGATTCTGGTAACAGATACCGGGGCAGAAATTTTATCTCGCTGACAGGAGGATACAAAGGATGAAATTATTTCGTGGAATGCGGGGAAGCATGTTAGTTTTTTCCGTGATATATGTGCTAATTGGCTTGATTTTGCTGGTAATGTCAGATGCTTCCATGCTGACAGTCAGCTATGTGTTTTCTGTACTGCTGATTATTACCGGATTGATTCTGGTTATGTACTATATCGGACGGGAGGTGACGCCAGAGAACGAAAGCTATGATCTGGTGGCAGGAGTTGCGTCCGGGGCAGCAGGTGTTTATCTGCTGATTCATGCCAAAGACCTGTACCCTTTGCTTCCGGGGGTGATGGGTTTGCTGGTTCTTTTAAGCGGTGTCATTACCTTTCAAAATGCTTTGGATATGCGGAGAATGAAGCAGGTGTTCTGGGCACCGGTATTTTTGATTTCCTTGATCAGTATTGCCTTAGGATTTGTTATTTTATATGTTCCGTTTGAAAAATCAGGGAATTATCTCCGGGTCATCGGCGTATCCATGTTCATAAGCGGTGGTATTGACATTGTAACGGCAATCTGGCAGACTGTGAAGCTGCATGGTGCAGGAGTTGTAACAGAAGAGGTCAAATCAGCCGTGGGGAAAGTGAAGCAGGATGTAACAGAAACGGCACAGCAGGTGAAAAAAGAAGTTGCAACCATAAAAGAGAACAAGTATAATAAGGCATTGGAAAAAACGAAAGGAAACGGGAAGAAAATGGAAGTGATTTATTCAAGCACCAGAAATGCCGGGGAAACCGCTACGGCATCTCAGGCTATATTAAAAGGATTGGCAGAGAATGGCGGATTGTTTGTACCCAATACCATTCCTGCGTTAGATGTGTCCTTTGAAGAACTGGCAAAGATGTCTTATCAGGAGGTGGCTTATGAGGTTATGAGCCGGATGCTGACAGACTTTACCGAAGAGGAATTAAAATACTGTATCAACAGTGCCTATGATTCCAAGTTTGATACTCCTCAGATTGCACCGTTGAAAAAGGCCCATGGTGCAGATTATCTGGAATTATTCCATGGTGCAACCATTGCATTTAAGGATATGGCTTTGTCCATTCTCCCGTATTTACTGACCACTTCTGCAAAGAAGAATCAGGTAAAAAATGACATTGTGATTCTGACTGCCACCTCCGGGGATACCGGAAAGGCAGCATTGGCAGGCTTTGCTGATGTACCGGGGACAAAGATTATTGTATTCTATCCAAAGAATGGTGTCAGTCCGATTCAGGAAAAGCAGATGGTCACCCAGAAGGGAGAGAATACCTATGTGGTAGGTATTGTGGGTAATTTTGATGATGCCCAGACTGGTGTTAAGAATATGTTCAATGATAAGGAACTGGCAAAGGCAATGGATGCTGCAAACATGCAGTTTTCTTCTGCCAACTCCATTAATATCGGACGACTGGTGCCACAGATGGTCTATTATGTTTATGCATATTCCAGACTGGTGGCTCAAGGTTCCATTCAGCCGGGAGACAAGATTAATGTAGTAGTGCCAACCGGTAATTTCGGTAATATTCTGGCAGCTTATTATGCAAAGGAAATGGGGCTTCCGATTGATAAGTTTATCTGTGCTTCCAATGAAAATAAAGTCTTATATGATTTCTTCCGAACCGGAGAATACGATAAGAACCGGGAGTTTATTTTAACATCTTCTCCTTCCATGGATATTTTGATTTCCAGCAATCTGGAGCGTTTGATTTACAAACTTGCCGGAAATGATGCAAAGAAGAATGCAGAATTCATGAATGCATTAAATTCAGAAGGAAAGTATAGTATTACACCGGAAATGAAGGCGAAGCTGGCTGAATTCTTCGGTGGTTATGCCAGTGAAGAAGAGACTGCAGCTACCATTAAAAAGGTATATGAAGAAGACCAGTATATCATGGATACACATACTGCAGTTGCGGCCACGGTTTATGATAAATATATTGCAGAAACCGGAGATGTTACACCTACAGTAATTGCTTCTACTGCAAGTCCGTATAAGTTTACCAGAAGTGTCATGAATGCCATTGACAGTGCATATGACAGCAAGAGCGATTTTGAGTTGATTGATGAATTGAACCGCTTATCCGGAGTTGAGATTCCTCAGGCCATTGAGGATATCCGTAAGGCACCGGTGCTTCATGACCGGGTTTGTGATAAGACGGAAATGGAAGCAACTGTAAGACAGCTGCTAAATATTGAGTAGGAAACGTGAATGCCACCTCGGAAGCCCTGCTTCCTCGGTGTGAGCTGCGCTCATATATTTTGTCAGAATCAGCCCATAATCTGCAAGCAGATATGTTCTGTTTCAGACAAAATGCATTCACTGGAAAGACAGTTCATTCGTACCTTCCTGTCTATAAATAAAACCGGGACCTTTTACTTTGAATAGTATTTGATTATTTCAGGGCACATGGGTCGTCTCATGTGCCTTTCTATATGTAATAAAGAAGGAGAAGATTATGTATACCATAGAAACACAGGTGAGTTTTGACAGTGCACATTTTCTGGCAGATTATCAGGGGAAGTGCGGCAATATACATGGGCATCGCTGGACTGTGAAGGTGATTGCAAAGGGAGATGGACTGGAGGAGGAAAATCCCCAGACCAGAGGAATGATTATGGATTTTTCCCAATTAAAGAAGGCATTACAGGAAATGGGAAATAAGCTGGATCATGTATTTATTATGGAAAAGAATACTATGGCGCCGGATACGCTGCAATGCCTGAAGCGGGATGGATTTCAGATTGTTGAGGTGGAGTTTCGCCCTACAGCAGAAAACTTTGCCAGATGGTTCTATGACCAATTAACAGAGCAGGGATATGTATTGCATTCAGTTGTTGTGTATGAAACCCCCAATAATTGTGCTGCTTATGGCTTGGATTAGGAGGCTGGCATGGAATATAAAGTAGTGGAGACCTTTATCAGTATTAACGGTGAGGGACAGCGGGCAGGAGAGCTAGCCGTGTTTATCCGGTTTGCCGGGTGTAACCTAAACTGCAGCTATTGTGATACGGCATGGGCAAATCAAAGGGATACGGTATTCCAAAGTATGAGTGAAGCTGCAATTGTAGATTATATCAGGACTTCCGGTGTGACAAATGTAACTCTTACCGGTGGTGAGCCCTTACTGCAGCCGGGGATTGAATTATTGTTGGAGTGTATTGGGGCATTACCGGGAATACAGATTGAGATTGAAACCAATGGAAGTGTGGACATTGGTTCCTTTACCAGTCTAAGGGTCCGGCCGGCCTTTACTTTGGACTATAAGCTTCCCGGAAGTGGAATGGAGACAGATATGAGAACGGAAAATTATCAGTATCTGGAGCCAAAGGATACGGTAAAGTTCGTAATATCGGACTGGCAGGATTTGGAGCGGGCAGGACAAATAATAGAGAAATATGGTTTGCAGGGCCGTTGTGGGATTTATTTCAGTCCGGTATTCGGCAGAATTGAACCAGCGGAAATTGTAAGATATATGATGGAACAGAAGCTGAATCAGGTGCATATGCAGCTGCAGCTTCATAAGTTTATCTGGGCTCCGGACCAGCGGGGTGTATAGGAGGAAAAAAGATGGCAATTGATAAAAAAGCAATTGAAGAACATATCCGTGGGATATTGATTGCATTAGGAGAAGATCCGGACCGGGAAGGCTTAAGAGAAACACCGGATCGGGTAGCACGGATGTATGAAGAGGTCTTTGAGGGGATGAATTATACCAATGAGGAAATTGCCCGTATGTATGGAAAGACCTTTCAGACACCGGGTTCGCAAGAGGATATGGTAATTGTAAAGGATATTGAGGTATTCAGCTATTGCGAGCATCATATGGCATTGATGTATGATATGAAGGTCAGTGTTGCATATCTTCCCAAGGCACGGGTGATTGGTCTGAGCAAGATTGCCAGAATTGCAGAAATGGCAGCAAAGCGGCTGCAGCTGCAGGAGCGGATTGGCTCGGATATTGCTGAGATTCTCCAACTGGCAACCGGCTCAGAGGATGTGGCAGTTCTAATCCGGGGCAGTCATAGCTGTATGACTGCCAGAGGAATCAAAAACCCTTCTGCACAGACTGTAACTACTACCTTTCGTGGTCAGTTTCAGACAGACACCGGGCTGCAGAACCGTTTTCTTTCTTTATAATTTACCCGTACTGCCGGACAGGTATCATAGAAAGCATAATTAATCAGGAGGATAAGATGAAAAATAAAAAACAGGCTTTGGTAATTTTTAGTGGAGGACAGGATAGTACTACTTGCTTATTCTGGGCAAAGGCAAGATATGAAGAGGTGATTGCCCTTTCCTTTGATTATGGGCAGCGGCATAAAAAGGAATTGGAATGTGCCGGAAGCATTGCAGAAGAATATAAGGTAGAGCATCATATTCTGGATTTGAGTTTATTAAATGAACTGGCACCCAATTCTTTGACCAGAAGTGACATTCAGGTGGACCAGGAGGCTCCGGAAAGTGGTACGCCCAATAGTTTTGTAGATGGGAGGAATATGGTATTTCTGACCTATGCTGCCATCTTTGCAAAGCAAAGAGGAATCACGGATCTGGTAACTGGTGTATCCCAGAGCGATTTCAGCGGCTATCCGGATTGTCGTGATATATTTATAAAATCCCTGAATACTACTTTAAATCTTGCTATGGATTACGAGTTTGATATTCATACTCCACTGATGTGGATTGACAAAAAAGAAACCTGGGCTCTGGCGGATGAATTAGGTGTTTTAGAGGTGATACGAGATAAGACCCTGACCTGTTATAATGGAATCATGGGAGAGGGCTGTGGAAACTGTCCTGCCTGTAAGCTTCGGAAAAAAGGCTATGACCGGTATATGCTTGAGAAATAGAATAACATACTATTGACAATTATTGCTTTTGTAATATACCATATAATGGATTCGTGTATCTGTTGACTGGTATTAAAAAGTGTACCAGCAGTATTCATTATGAAAGGACTTGATTTTTTATGAAATATAAAATTCTTGTAAGCGGAAATAATCCTTCATTGATCATGGACTTTATCCAGCAAACGGAAGCGTTTTTCGAATCGCTCAGCACAACACCGTGCTGGCGGGATATTGTCGGACATTTCGAGCTTTTTAATCCTGATGCTTATGTTTGCTTTGTGAATTCCGAACATAGCAGTATTTTACCTCAGATCAGTGAGCTGAAAAAAGATAAGGCCTATAACGGCGCAGGTATTTTCCTTATCTGCGACGCAAAAACCTGCGATGAACTTGCCAAAAAACCGTTGTTCATGGCAGACGCAGATATTATCATACGCCGTCCGATCTCTGTCGATAACCTTGTTTTGAGAATAACGCGCCATTTTGACGAGAAGAAAGAAGCCCAAGTTCAAGAGGAAGTAAGAAAAGCAGCTAGCGAAGCGAATGCTGCTACGGTCATTGCAAATGAAAAAGAAGAAGAGAAAGCCGCCGCTGTCATCGCGGAAAAGCCGGAAAGAAAGCATATCCTTGTGATTGACGATGACCGCATAATACTAAAAATGCTGAAAACCGCCCTAAGTGATAATTATGATGTTACAGCTATGGTCAGCGGCGTTTCTGCTGAAAAATTCCTTGAATCCCAAGATGTCGACCTGATTATTCTGGATTACGAAATGCCAGTTGAAACAGGTGCGGAGGTGTTCAGGAAAATAAAAAGAAATCCCAAACTATCCCATATTCCGGTGTGCTTTCTGACGGGAATTTCCGAAAGAGGAAAGATCATGGAGGTTATGGCGCTTAAGCCTCATGGATATTTGCTGAAACCTATCGATATGGATAAGCTTTTCTCTATGGTCACCAATCTGATTGGTTAACCGATTATCGAAAATACTGAAAATATTCGTGATAAAGCCAATCAAAATAATTCTGAAAGGAGATAATCCCCTTTTGCCGCTTGATTAAATTAAGAATATACATAGGCTTGGGGTCGCATCAGGATAATGGATAAGGAAAATAATTTACATATCACTGATTTAATAGATGTAGATGTACTTCAGCAACTCCAGGACGCTTTTTCGAATCTGATGGGTATGGCGGCCCTTACTTCAGACAGCAATGGTGTTGCGGTTACGGAAGGCTCTAATTTTACAGATTTCTGTTTTAAGTATACACGTCCTACAGAGCTTGGACGCAAACGATGTGAAAAGTGCGATATGCACGGTGCCCAGCTTACCTATGCAAAAGGCAGTGCCTGTTCTTATTACTGCCACGCCGGACTGATGGATTTTGCGGCACCGATTATAGCTAATGGAGAAATGGTGGGCAGCTTTATCGGCGGTCAGGTTCTTACCGAACCTCCCAATCTTGAGAAAATAAGAGAAACAGCCGTGGAGCTTGGCATTGATCCGGACGAATATGAGGAAGCTGTGAAAAAGGTTCCTATTGTAAGCAAAGAGCGAGTGGAGAAGGCTTCCAGTTTCCTTTGTACGCTTGCAATGATTCTTTCAAATATCGCTTATAAAGGCTACGCTCTCCACCAAAGCAATCTGGAGCTGGAAAAAGCTTCCCATATGAAATCGGATTTCCTTGCCAATATGAGCCATGAGATACGTACTCCTATGAATGCAGTCCTGGGGCTTTCAGATCTTGCTCTGCGCGAGGAAATGTCTACTGCCGCAAGAGAATACGTACACCAGATAAAAGCCTCAAGCAAAAATCTGCTTGTAATTATTAACGATATTCTTGATTTTTCAAAGATCGAATCGGGTAAGATGGATATTGTGGAGGTCGAATACGAGCCGCTTTCGCTCATAAACGATTTTACCAGCATTGTAAACAGCCGTATCGGCAGCGAGGAGATCGAATTTACAATGGATATATCTCCCGACCTGCCCAAAAGCCTGTATGGCGACAACGTGAGAATACATCAGATCATACTCAATCTGCTTACCAACGCGGTTAAATTTACCAATCAAGGCGAAGTACACTTAAAAATAGATTTTGAACTTAAGGATAAAGATACCGCAGTTATGAAGACTGAAGTAAGCGACACGGGCATAGGTATTAAAAAAGAAGATATGCACAAGCTTTTCAATTCGTTCCAGCAGGTGGACAGCAAGCGCAACAGAAATATCGAGGGAACAGGTCTGGGACTTGCAATCTCGCGGCAGCTTCTGGACCTTATGGGAGGAAACATTTCTGTTGAAAGCGAATATGAAAAGGGAACAACCTTTTACTTTGAAGTTCCGCAGAAAATCATTGATGCAACGCCTATTGTTCCCAAGCTTAAAAAATCCTTTAAAACAGCGGTTCTGGTAGGCAACGATTATGTTAAAAGACAGCTTATCAGAGATCTGAAATGGATAGGAGCGGAATATACGGACCTTGCAGATGATAGCATAGGTGAGGAGCTGAAGGCCGATTACCTGATTGTTGAAAAGCTCTTTTTCACTGAGACCGTACAGAATGTTCTGTCTAAATGTCCTGATATGCAGTGCCTTGTACTTGCCGATTACGACAGAATTGCTGCGATAGATATTCCCAACGTGCAGGTTATCAGCAAGCCTGTCTACTCCCTAAGCCTTTACAACGCAATGGGAATAAAGGAAATAAGTTTCGAGAGTGATATCACCGAAGGCGACAGCTTTACATTTGTTGCTCCCGATGCCCATATTCTCGTTGTTGACGACAACTCCATAAACCTTACCGTTGCAAAGGGTCTGCTTGAACCGCTGAATATGAATATAGACCTTGCCTCCAGTGCAGCAGAAGCCATCGAAAAAACACGTTATATCAACTATGATCTTATTTTTATGGATCATATGATGCCTGAAGTTGACGGCATTGAAGCGACTCATATTATCAGACAGCTTGTGCCAAGCTATAACGATGTTCCTATTATAGCACTGACGGCAAACGCTATAGGCAGAGCAAAGGAAATGTTCATAAAAGAGGGTATGAACGATTTTGTCCCAAAGCCAATTGATGTAAAGGATATAGTCTCAAAGCTGAAAAAATGGCTGCCGAAAGAAAAGATACTTCCTGTAGATAAAGCAAGTGTTTCCAACGGTTCTGCACAGGATATGACTGATTCGGGCAGCAGTTCCGATACGGTGAATATTAAGGAGCTTAACACAAAAGAAGCGATATCACGGCTTGGAAGCGAGAAGATGTTTTGGTTCGTTCTTAAGGAATATTTCTGTGCAATCGACCAAAAATACAATGCGATACTTGAATATAAGGCTGCGGAACGCTGGCGGGATTACACCGTTGAGGTTCATGCACTGAAAAGTACCTCACGGCAGATTGGTGCAGATCATATTTCCGAAATTGCCGCCGAAATGGAAAAGGCGGGCAATGATGAAAATATTGCGCTTATCAATGAGAAAACAGGGACCATGCTTGAGGAATATTTGCAGTTGAAGGAGGCGCTGAAGCCTTATTTTACCGATGTTGCTCAGGTCGAGGAACGCTTTGCGCAAATGGAAGAAATACTGGATATGATTGAAAAAATGCAGGTGGCTCTCGACGCATTCGATACGCTTCAGGTCGATGAGGTTATAGAGGAAATGTCGAAATTCAAATATTCCGGGGAAAGCGTGGATTTCTTTGAACAGCTGAAAAAAGCGGCGGAAGAAGGCAATATCGACGACTGTCTGAATATTGTCAACCAATGGAGGACAACCCTTGGCGGTTCCGTTTCCGACGGCGATAAAACTATTCATATGCTGGGCAATCTGCAAAATGCTCTGGACAAATTCGACACACTTGAGGTGGATGCTGTTATAGAAAAAATGGCGAAAAACTCATTTCTGTATTCCGGCATTAATAAGGCCTATTTCCAGAAATTGCAGGAAGCGGCGAAAAACGGCGATTTTGATATGTGCACTAAAATTGCTGCGTACTGGAGCAAAGCCATCGTTGATATTTACTAAGAATAAGAACTTTTTCATAAATACTTTGTTTCGGACTATCCTCGGATAGTCCGTTTTGTTGTGATTGGTTCTCTGGAATTAACGAATAATCTGAATCGCCTTTTGATGATTTTCAATAACCACTTCCTTGTGTTCGCCGCCGAATTCACCATCCATGACCCATGGGATGTCTTCTTCGGATATGATTTCAAGCCTTGAGGCTTTGAAGCAGTACATATATTTTTCATTCACCTCACTGATAAGCAGAGAGTTGATAATAGCCTGTAATTCAATGGGATTTGTCGGGGTTTTAATGAGCAGGCATTCAAAGATTCCATCATCGAATTTTACATCATCTGCAAGAACTACATTCCGCATTCCGCCTACAGAAAGAGAATTGGTAATCATGGCATATATAAAATTGTCTGTAATCTCTACATCATCATAGCGTATAACAGCCTGATAGGTAGTGACATTGTTCAGACTGCGGATGCCCTTCATGATATAGGCGGCATGACCAAATATGTTCTTCACCTGCTGGTCCGTAGAATAAGATATTTCCGTAAAAGCACCAAAGGCAGCAACATAGATGAAATAATCATGCTTGTTAAAAGAGCCTACATCAATGGGAAAAGGGTGTCCGCTTGTAATATTGGTTACTGCAGCCATAGGGTCTAAGGGAATCCCTAAGCTTCGGGCAAAATCATTGGTAGAACCGGCTGGAATATAACCCAGTGGTTTTTCGCATTTGCTCATCATAAATCCGGTTACCACATTATCCAGAGTACCATCCCCGCCGGCACAGACAATCAGATCATAGTCGCTGCCTTCGGATATAACAATGCTTTTTCCGTCATTGGGCTGACGAGTAGGAAAAACAGTTACCCGGAAATCTGCCTCCGAAAATGCATTAATAATATCAAATAAACGGTTTTTAATATGGGTTCTTCCGGCAGCGGGATTCAAAATAAATAACATTTCTTTCATAGAAGCATTCCTCCAGATTAGCAAGTGTTCCTATAATTTTATATGTATGTAGTATAGTATATCCGGAAAAAATTAACAATATTAAGAATCTAAAAGAATTATTAAGGTATTGTGAACATACCTTGCCTAATTGGATAAAATATCCTATAATAAACTAATATGTTGCTACATAGAAAGGAACAGATCAGAATGGGTAAATATTTTGGAACAGACGGCTTCCGGGGAGAGGCAAATATAGATTTAACGGTAGAACATGCTTATAAGGTAGGACGTTTTTTAGGATACTACTATGGAAAGCAGAAGACAGATGGCAGGGCAAGAGTCGTAATCGGTAAGGATACTAGGAGATCCAGTTACATGTTTGAATATGCACTGGTATCCGGTCTGACGGCAAGCGGGGCAGATGTATGTTTGATGCATGTAACCCCAACACCGGGAGTATCTTACATTACCAGAGTGGATGAATTTGACTGTGGTATTATGATTTCAGCCAGCCACAATCCTTTTTATGATAACGGGATTAAAATCATTAACGGTAATGGTTCTAAGATGGATGCAGGAGTAGAAAATCAGATTGAGGCTTACATTGATGGTTTATTAGATGAAATTCCTCTGGCAACCAGAGAGCATATTGGACGAACTACCGATTATGCCAGCGGCAGAAACCGCTATATTGGTTATTTGATGACTCTGGCCACTCATTCCTTTAAGAATGTACGGGTGGGTCTGGATTGCGCTAACGGTGCTTCTTCTACCGTAGCAAAGTATGTATTTGAGGCTTTGGGGGCGAAGACCTATGTGATTCATGCGGAACCGGATGGAGTGAATATCAATGATCATTGTGGTTCCACTCATATTGAAGTGCTGCAGAACTTTGTAAAAGAGAAAGGACTGGATATCGGTTTTGCTTATGATGGCGATGCCGACCGCTGCCTGGCAGTGGATGATAAGGGTGAAATCATTGACGGTGATAAGATATTATATATGTGCGGCAAATACCTGAAGTCCAGAGGTGAATTATCCAATGACACGGTAGTGACAACGGTTATGTCCAATTTAGGCTTATATAAAGCCTTTGACCGCTGCGGTATAAAGTATGAAAAGACGGCAGTTGGTGATAAATATGTGTATGAAAATATGATGGAAAACGGACACTCCTTAGGGGGAGAACAGTCCGGACATATTATTTTCAGTAAGTTTGCTACCACCGGTGACGGTGTGCTGACATCTTTGAAGATCATGGAGGTCATGCTGGAAAGTAAGCAGAGAGCATCGGAATTATTCCATGATTTAACCATTTACCCACAGCTTCTTGTAAACGTAAAGGTAAAGAGCAAGCCGGAGGCAAGGGCGGATGAGGATGTATGTGCCATGGTGGCAAGGATTGAAGAAGAACTGGGCAGTGAGGGACGGAGTTTGATTCGGGAAAGCGGAACGGAACCGGTGATTCGGGTCATGGTAGAGGCAAAAACCGATGAACTTTGTAACCATTATGTATATCAGGTGGTGGATTTACTGAAGGCGAAAGGACACAGTGTTTAGAAAATGAGTCTGAAAAGTTACTTGAAACGAAAAAAGGAAGAGCCCTTTGATCAACAGCTGCTGGTACGGCGGATTTTGTTGGTTCTGTATGACATATTTGCAATCATACTGGCAAGCGGATTAACGATTTTACTGCGATTTAATCTGAACTGGGCGGCAGTGGAATTACAATACATTCAGATGATGTTGAAATATCTGCCTATTAATATCATCTGTACTCTGATTATTTTTGTATTTTTTCATTTATACAGCAGCATCTGGCAGTATGCCGGGCCTTTAGAAGCAGGGAATATTATAATGGCAAGCGGGCTGTCAACTGTCTTACAGCTGGCAGGCTATACTCTTTTGGGGATGAATATGTT
>JAIECC010000466.1 GCA_029068665.1 Lachnospiraceae bacterium | reverse complement strand
GTATTATTATGTGAATGTATTACGGTTTTAGTTTGCCTGCATATCGTATTTGAAAAGGAAATAAGGATAAATCTTAGAAATACCATTTTTCTTATACTGTATGTGGGATTTTTTTATTTGATTTCTGTTAGAATTTTAAATAAGGGATTTGCAATTTTGGTTCTGCCTGGTCTCGCATGGTATTGGTTTCATGCCACAAAGCAAGGCGTGCTTCTTACTGTGATTAAGCTGTTGTTGGCTCTCGTACTGGTTGGATTTCTGGAAACACTGATCATGTTTTTGTTTATTCCGGTTGCAGCGGTTATGAGTGGTTCTGTAATGATTCATTTCTATATGAGCATGGCGGCCATGCTGGCATCAGCCGTGTTGTTTATAGTCTTAAGGAAGCGGCCTTTGTCTCTCGAAATTCGAAAAGTAAATAAGAATTTAATCTTGTGTACGGTGCTTGCTGCGGTATTTTTAATGTATATCAAGTTCGATTTTGAACAAAGAAGAAGCTTACATATTTTATTCTATTTATTGGCGTTTGTGGCTCTGGTGGTGGTTTTTATCGGGATATTCAGAGAACAGCAGGCTGATTTTGAACTGGAAAAGAAAGAATTAGAGCTGAAGCTGCAAAAGAAATATGATGGTGCATATCAGGAATTGCTGAATGAAGTACGGCAGAGACAGCATGATTATAAAAACCAATTAACCGCGTTATATAGTATGCATTTAACGGCAACTTCATTAGAGGAACTGGTAGACATGCAGCAGTCCTATGGGAATTTATTACGGGAGAAAAGTATGTTTGACAGTATATTAACGAGCTGCAATAATTCTATTTTGGCAGGATATATTTACAGCATTTGTACGAACTTTGAAAAAGCGGGAATTATTGTCCAGCCGGATGTAAAAGTGTATGGGAGGGAATGCAGCAGGAAAATATCGGATATTATTGAAATATTGGGAGTCCTTTTGCATAATGCCTATGAAAGCGTATCCCAGCAGGAGAAAGCGGGAAGCTGTATAAAGTTGGTGGTGTTGGAGAATCATCTGGAGTTTTATATTGAAGTAAGCAATATTTCAAAGTATATTTCGAGTAAAGAAATAGAGGCAATGTTTCAGCTGGGTTATAGCACCAAGGGAGAAAATCGTGGAATTGGATTATCTTCCGTGAAAAGTATTGCAAAGCGATATCAAAGTGACATTTTAGTTGATAATTATCAGGAAAATAATGATAACTGGTTCCGCTTCAAGATTTTAATTGGAAAATAGGATGATAGAAAACATAGAAAGGCAGATACTTTTCGAAAGGAGATTTTTCCTTGAAAAATAGTATCTGCCTTTTCGCGTATGACCATGCTGCCAAAGGCTATTTCTGGTCTGTAGGAGTTGGGAATTTGGGTTCGCCAAAGAATAACAGGCTGAATACAAATTCAGGATACCAGATTGACATCTTGGTTAACAGAGACATGCCGCCACCTCCTTATCATATATGCTGTGAAAAGCTGTATCGTATTGATTACGAATAACCAGAAGCCGATGTTCCAGTACCGACTTCCGGAGAATATCCATAGGAGTACAAAAAGCAGGATACTTACAATCAAAGTGCGCTTCCTGGCGTGCTTTATAATGGCAGGAGTTGCAGGGGGACGATTGACGGACAGGATAGGAGTCAGCCCGTAGCTGCAGATTCCCAAGACTGCAATGAGAATCAGTATAAGGTATTTGGGCAGAAATATTGCTCCGCCCAGTAGTATGCCGGATAGAAGTATAAAAAAGCTGAGGCATAAGCAGGAAAAATAGCTTTTGCAATGTAAGCCCCCGGTACAGGAACGAAATAGAAATAAAAAAAGCAGGGCCATTCCAAATTCAGGAAGCTTGTTCCAACAGTAAAAGATAATAGTAAATATTACAATTTTGCTGCCTTCTGATAAGATACAGGCGGCCCAATAGCGAATTAATTTTTTTTCATATTCCGAAGGTTCGTCCGGATGATTGGAAAACATGATATTAGCCATAGATGCTCGTCCTTTTCATGATTGTTACTATAATTGTATGTTGAAGGAAAGAGAGAATGAATAAAATGTACCCGACTATGAATAATCTGAATTAAACTAAACAGATGTAGAGGATGTGGAAGGAAAAATACTTTTAAGGACAAAAGGAGCGTAGTCTGTGTAAAAATAAAAGGACAAAAAGATTCTATATTTATAATGTAACTTAATAAAAGAATCAGAAATAAGAGGGAAATTTGCAGTTTATAAAAACAATTGGGAGATTCAAAAGAGGAAGTGAAATATGGAGGAATTATATAAGAAGTCCGGAGAACGTATCCAGACCGTGCGAAATATGCGTGGGTATACAAGAGAAGAATTAGCAGAGCTTGCAGGTATATCACCAAAATTCTTATATGAAGTGGAAAGTGGGAAGAAGGGATTTTCCGCAGCAGTGCTTTATCATATCTGTAAAGCGCTGGATGTTGACTGTAATTATATTTTAAGCGGAGAGTCAGGGAAAGAATACGACAAAGAACTGATTGACGTGTTGGAATTATTTGAAAAGGATAAATCCGATCATCTGATAAATATTCTAAGAGAAATTCATGCAATCATGTAGTTTCGATATCACAAATCTATAAT
>JAIECC010000465.1 GCA_029068665.1 Lachnospiraceae bacterium | reverse complement strand
TTCTTATCATTTATTATATATTTTATATCCATTCATTAATAAAATCAATCATTTTTTATTAATGAATCTTCGCAAATAGATGTTAATTAATAAAATTGTTCTATTTTAACCCCCTATTTCTTCCTGCAATGATACTAGTTTAAAATACAGATTTGTGATATATTAAAATATAAGATAATGATTCCCTATTTACAAGGAGGCTTCCATGAACAATGAATTAACCTCAGCCCTTCAGGCTTGTTATACAGTAGCAGATGAAATAGAAGCAAGCGATATTTACCCCTCCAGTAATATGAAGCTGCAGGAAATGGTGCAGTTTGATTTTCTGCAATTTCTGGCATATCTCTGCTTTTCTGACGGTGCGGATATGCGGGCAGAGCTTTCCTTTATCAAAGATTATCTTGGATATGACTTTGATATTGCCCGTCTGAGTTCCTTTAAGTATCAGCGGGTCTCTGCTGCCAGCTTTATTGCCAATCCTCCGCGCTCCCTTAGTTACTTTGCCCAGCGGGACATTAATGCACGGACTACCGGGAAAAATAACTCCAAGTCACTGCAACTGGTGGATACATTCCAGATGTTGGGAGAGGCCTTTATTGCCTGTAACAATGTCAGCTCTCCTATTGAAATCGGACATCTGACCAGCTATGTTACCATGCTGGACCGCTATCTGAAATCTTTAGGCTTCAGCGGCTCTCACAGCACCTATGGCACTTCCCGTCAGGAAAATAAAAGCAATGCTGGCGAATCCTCTCCATCGTTAACCGTTGATAATTTATTGGAAGAGCTGAATGCTCTCACCGGTCTGGAATCCGTAAAGCAGGATATCCGAAATCTGGTCAATATCATAAAGGTACAGAAGCTTCGGGAAACAAGGGGCATGAAACAGCCCTCTATCTCCCTTCATATGGTATTTTCCGGCAATCCGGGAACCGGAAAAACTACGGTTGCCCGTCTCCTTGCCAATATCTATAAAGGTCTGGGGGTACTGCCCTCCGGTCATCTGGTAGAAGTGGACCGCTCAAATCTGGTGGTTGGCTATATCGGCCAGACAGCATCAAAAACTGCACAGATTATAGAAGAAGCCATCGGCGGCGTACTTTTTATTGACGAAGCCTATACTTTGAGTGCGAATAAAGGAGAAAATGATTTTGGACAGGAGGCTATTGACACTCTGCTGAAAGCCATGGAGGACCACCGGGAGGATCTGATTGTCATTGTTGCCGGATATCCGGATTTAATGGAAGAATTTTTAAACTCCAATCCAGGCTTGCGTTCCCGCTTCAACAAGTATATATTCTTTGCAGACTACACACCGGAGGAGTTAATTGATATTTTAGATGACATGTGCGAAAAACAGCAATACAAGATGACTGATGACGCTCATACATTCGCCATGGAATACTTTAAAAAACGGACCAGTGAACATTCGGAGAACTTTGCCAATGCCAGAGAGGTACGGAACTTCATGGAGCAGGCAATTGCCCATCAGGCATCCCGAATCGTTGAATTCGGAGATGAGGTGGAAGACGAGGTATTGATTACCTTTGAAGCGGAGGACTTTCAGGCGGTATTAGGATAATGGCTTACAGCAGCCGCTTTCTCTTGAACAGCCACCAGCAGAACATTACAACAACCAAGCTCAAAATAATCACTGCAGTATAGCCATACCGCCAGGTCAGCTCCGGCATATTGGTGAAGTTCATCCCGTACCAGCCGGTAATCAGTGTCAGTGGCTGAAAGATGGTGGTGACCACCGTAAACAGCTTCATCACTGCATTGATGCTGTAATCCAGAGAGGAGGAATATGCCTCACGAACCTGTACCAGATTCTCTTTTAACATCAGGCAATGATTACTCAGCCGTTGGATCTTTCCCTCCAATGTCTGAAAATAGACTCTTTCTTTTTCAGAAAATATCTGACTTTCATCCTCTTTTAATACTTCACAGATATCAATAAACTGTTCATAACCGTTGCGAAGCAGGGTTACTTCCTTTTTTAATCCAAGTATGTCTCCAATAAACTCTCTGTTTATATCGCCTTTGTGAATCTCCTCTTCCAATTCCTCAATGGACAGCTCCTTTTTATTCACTCCCTGACTATCGGAAGCCACCAATTGCTCCAGAAAATCATATATCATCTTCCCCAGCATATTTTTCTTCGGCTGAAACTTCTGTAAGGCATACCGGAACTTCTCTTTTGTAGAATTATCCATATCCCTTACATCAATAACCAGGAATAATTTCTTTCTAATTAAAAAAGCCACTTTATCCCTGGGCCCGTAGATATCATTGATATCAATCAGATTCAATATGCCAAAATAATAATCCTCATATATCTCTATACTACTGCGAAAGCTTATGGAATCCAGTACACAGGTGTTCAAATCCTGCTCCGAAATCTCGAACTTCTGATAAGAAGCTTTGAATGCTTCTATACTTAAGTACCCAACCGTTAGCCGGTCAGCCTGTATCTTGTCAATTGAAATTTCCTGAAGCTCATTCTCAAGCTCATAAACCATGTCCTGTAACCTCTTGACTTTGTTATAGCTTTTTCTATTATTATTATCAAAATCTCCGGTTTTACACAAAAAGCTTTTGCCGGATACTGTTCTCCAACAAAAGCTTTTTGTATACTTTGACTTCTATAGACTAGACGTAATGATTGTCATATTTCCAGACATTTCATATTTGCCATATCCTGCCGGCAGAATGAAATGACTGCCCTTTTTGATCTCTACTCCATCGATGGTTCCACTACCTTCCAGAACACTGACATTCAGAAATGGCTTGTCCTGCATAAAGGCAGCGGTTCCATGAACCTGAAGCTTATTCACGGAATAAAAATCACAGGTAATCAGATTCTGCTTTTCATAGCCCTCTCCGGTCTCCTTGGTCTCAGCCACCTCATAGGGGATAAATGGCGCTTCGATAACATCAATGCTTTTTTCCACATGCAATTCTCTTGGCTTTCCATTACTTAACCGGTCATAATCATATACCCGGTAGGTGATATCACTGTTCTGCTGAGTCTCCAGTATCAGAGTGCCGCCCTTAATGGCATGGAGACAGCCCGGATTGATTTGGAAAAAATCACCCTTCTTAATGGGAATCACACGGATGAAATCCTTCCACCGCTTATTTTCTATCATTTCCTTTACTTCTTCATGATTCCTGGCATGATGTCCGATGACAATCTCTGCATCCTCATCACAATCTACGATATACCAGCATTCCGTCTTGCCCAGAGAACCATTCTCATGCTCCTTTGCATAGGCATCATTGGGATGAACCTGGATACTCAAATCCGCCTTTGCATCAATCAGCTTAATCAACAGCGGAAAGCGGTCACCTTCCACGTTCCCGAATAATTCCCGATGGGCATCCCAAAGCTCACTTAAAGTCATTCCGGCATAAGCGCCATTGCTGACCTGACAATCTCCGTTGGGATGGGCACTGATTGCCCAGCACTCCCCGGTATCATCTCCGGGGATGGGATAACCAAAGTCTGTACCAAGACGGTTTCCGCCCCAAATCATCTGTTTAAAAACAGGATTCAAAAAAATCGGTTCCATTTTTTGTTATTCCTTTCTAATATGATATTTATATAAGTTAACGATACTCTGTTCTATAATTTCGAAGGCATACTGCCTGCGTAATTATCCTGCTTTATTTCAGACTCAGCTCCGCCAGCCGGATACAACCCAGGATTCCCTGATCGTCATTCAGACTTGCAGGCACAATATAGTGATCCATATCTGCCAGCTCCGGTGTGCGAATGTACCCATTCATTTTCTCCTGCACCTTTTTCCGAATCAGCGGCAACAACTGCTCCTGATGCATAACACCGCCTCCCAGGATAATCCGCTGGGGTGATACGGTTAAAATAAAGTTCATAATGGCCTGTGCCAGATACTCACTTTCCAATTCCCATACTTCTGTCTTATCCACAAGGTTCACTGCTTTTGTTCCCCAGCGCTTTTCAATGGACGGACCGGACGCCAGTCCTTCCAGACAATTCTTGTGATACGGGCAGACACAATGCTCCTCGTCCCCTGTCTGAGGAGTAATCAGAATATGGCCTGCCTCCGGATGCAGCATGCCGTGTACCAGCTTACCTCCGATAGCAATGCCCACACCGATTCCGGTACCAATGGTAATATACATAACACTGTCTAAGCCCTTGGCACTTCCATAGGTCATTTCACCAAGACAGGAGCCATTTACATCCGTATCCAGCTTTATCGGTACAGCCAGCGCTTCCTTTAAAGTGCTTAGCAAGGGATATTGCCTCCATGCCAGCTTGGGTGTATCCAGAATCCGTCCATAGTTCGGTGACTCCGGATTGACATCCACCGGACCAAAGGCTGCGACTCCTAATGCCTCTATGTCCTTATCCTGAAAATAATCGATGATTTTCGGCATGGTTTCCTCCGGTGTCAGTGTGGAAATGGATACCTGATCCAGAATCTTCCCTGTCTCATCCCCAATGGCACACACCATCTTGGTTCCACCTGCTTCCAATGCTCCTAGTTTCATAGCCTATACCCCGTTCTGCTCCATTATGTTGTCCAATATCTTTTCTGCCACGGCCTCCTTGCTTAGCAGCGGAAGCTCCTTTGTATCATCTTTTGTAATGATTGTTACCACATTGGTATTCCCTCCAAAGCCTGCTCCCGCAACCTTAAGGTTGTTGGCAACAATCATATCGATTCCCTTGCTCTCCAGCTTTCTTCTGGAATTCTCCAGCAGATTTTCCGTTTCCATGGAGAAGCCACAAAGAAACTGACCTTCCCGCCGATGTTCTCCCAGCCATTTCAAAATATCTGTGGTCCGCTTTAAAGAAAGGCCGGCATCACCGTCCTGTTTTTTGATTTTCTCCTCTGCAACCGTCTCCGGTGTATAATCTGCCACTGCTGCAGCTTTGATCACGATATCTGCGGCAGGACCGTATTCCTTTACTGCCTGGAACATATCTTCTGCACTGACCACCGGAACCACCGTTACAAATGGCGGCGGTGCAATGCTGACCGGACCGGTTATTAATGTAACCTCTGCTCCACGCTCCATAGCATTTCTTGCAATGGCATATCCCATCTTCCCGGTGGAATGATTGCTGATAAACCGCACCGGGTCTATGCTTTCCCGAGTGGGTCCTGCCGTTACCAGTACCTTCTTTCCTGTCAGGTCTTTTTCACAGCGGATTTCCCGATAGATGTAATCTAACAGCACCTGTTCGGACACCATCTTTCCGGCTCCTACATCTTTGCAGGCAAGTAGTCCTACCTCCGTCTCGATAATTGTCATTCCATAATGCTCCAGCTTCTTCAGGTTATCCTGCACAATCGGATTTTCAAACATCCGTGTATTCATGGCAGGTGCTATCAGCTTCTTACACTGACATGCCATGACCGTGGTAGTCAGCATATCATCAGCAATTCCATTTGCAATCTTGCCGATCACATTGGCAGAGGCCGGGGCAATCAATACGATGTCTGCCTTTTTCGCCAAAGATACATGCTCGATGTTGTAATTAAAATTCCGATCAAAGGTATCTACCAGAGTCTTATGATTTGTCAAAGTTTCAAAGGTAATAGGATTGATAAAGTTGGTTGCATTCTGCGTCATCAGCACATAAACATCTGCGTGCTGCTTTACCAGCATGCTTGTTAAATTAGCAATCTTATATGCGGCAATACTGCCGGTAACACCTAGAATTACAGTTTTTCCTGTCAGCATATCGGTTCCTCCCGGATTCTCTATCCAATCTCGTCCTTTACTTTTTTCTTTTTCAACAGGTTCTTTGCCAGATTTTCCGAATGAACCGGACAAGGAGGAGCCTCAGGACGGGTAGATGCCCACTGGTATTCTTCCTGTGAAAGCCATTCTCCCTTTTTCAGGCGCTCCTTATACTGCTCCGCCCGCTGGCGTTCATCTCTCATATACTGAATCCCCTGTAACAATCCATCTATTTCTGATTTCAAGGGTACGACCTCATATCGCTTTATATAGTTCTCAAATATTTTCCATTCACTATGGACTCCATAGAAACAGGTTGCTTCGACTCCAAAATATATAAAAACAAAAGCTATGGTCGTCATCAACAATATCGCGCCGGTGGCCAGCATAACATACTCCGACCCCAGCTTCAGCAGTACCACAACAACCATAATCAAAAAAGAAAAACCAACAAACACTCCGGCAACCCCGTAAGCGCTTTTCATTTTATGCACTGCATCATTCAGAATCCCGCTGGTTCTCAGCAATTTTTCCTGCCATAGTTCATCCAAAGCCGCATATAAAGAAATCTTTTCTTCTAATATGTTCAGACAGTCCATCTGTCCATTCTCCGGATCTACATACTCGGATCTGCCATAGACACTTCCATTCCAGTCGCTATATAATGCTTTTTCATCTTCACTATTCAGCTTCAACATTTGCTCTGTTATATCCCCTTTATTGACTGTTTCTTACAATA